>NZ_WWFY01000680.1:0-14395 GCF_009864975.1 Pseudonocardia sp. SID8383 | reverse complement strand
CTGCCGTCGACGGACACCGGCGCGGGCGCCCCCGTGACGGCGACGGTCCGGCCCCCCAGGGCGCGCACCCGCAGCCCGCCGCCGAGCAGCTCCAGCCCGGCGGCGCCGTCGTCGTTGCCGACCAGACGGTTCCCCAGCTCGTACGCCGGCCCGTCCAGCGCGCCCGACGGCGGCACCCCCAGGTGTGCGTGCCCCGGACGTCCGCGGTCGGTCACCAGCGCCTGCGGCCCGGCCCGTATCACCAGCAGCGCGCTCACCGGGGCTCGAACCGGACGCGATCGCCGGGGGTGAACAGCGCGGGCGGGTCGGCGTCGGGGTCGAACAGGACCGTGTCGGTGCGGCCGATCAGCCGCCATCCGCCGGGGGAGCGCCGCGGGTAGACGCAGCTGTAGACGTCGGCGATCCCGACCGAGCCGGCGGGCACCGCGGTCCGCGAGCTCTCCAGGCGTGGCTGCCGCAGCGGCTCCGGGAGCCCCGAGAGGTAGCCGAAGCCCGGCGCGAAGCCACAGAAGTCCACCCGGTACTCCGCGCCGCTGTGCAGCGCGACCACCTCGTCGACGGACAGGCCCGCGGTCTCGGCGACGAGCGCGAGATCCTCGCCGTCGTAGGTCACGGGCAGCGTGTGGACGGTGCCCGTGACCGCCTCGCCGGCGGCCGCGTCCGCGGCCCGTGCGACCTGTACGACCCGCTCGGTGGCGGCTCCGGGCGCCACCTCGACGAGCACGGTCCGGGCGGCCGGGACCAGCTCCCGCACCTCGGGCAGCGCGGCGTCCCGCACGGCGGCGGCGACGGCCGCCACTCCGGCGGCGTCGTCGACCTCCAGCAGCACCGCCCGCCCGCCGCAGCGGCGGACCCGGACCGCGAGCAACTAGCCGACCACGCGGTGCAGGACGGCCGAGATGTGCGGCTGCATCGGCTGCCCGACCATCGCGCGCTCGTCGACGTAGGCGAGGTCGCCCTGGTTGACCAGGCCGTAGAGCCGCTTCGCAGCGGTGACCTCCTTGGCCGAGGGCGTCCGGGCGATGGCGTCGGTCTCGATCTGCCAGGACCGCATGTCGCCCCGCGGCCCGTAGTAGACCTCGACGATCCCGGTGTGGTGCGCGATCAGGACCTCGATCGAGCCGTCCTCCTGGGGCCGCCAGAAGCCGGTCTCGCGGGCGGCCTGGCGGATGATGCCGCCGTCGTCGTCGAGCAGCCAGGAGCGGGCCTCGTAGGACAGGAACGGACGGCCGTCGTGCGCCCAGGTGATCTGCTGGCCGAAGTGGAACGGGCCCTCGATCGTCGGGTAGACGACCTCGCCGGTGCCGCGCCAGGTACCGACCAGCGGTAGCAGGCCGAGGCAGGCCTCGTGCAGGTCGGGGCCCTGGCGCAGGTTGGCGGTGTCGTCGTCGACGGGCAGGTCGGGCCACTGCGGCCGGTTGCGCTGCGGGGAGTCCGGGGCCGCGTTCTCCGGACCGGTGATCGTGGTCTGCAGCTCCTCGTCGGACGCTGCGGCGGGCTCGGGGTCGGTCACGGGGTCTGCTCCTCGGTGTGGTGGTCGTCGGGGTCCCGTTCGGGATCGGGACCCGGCCCGGGCGCGGCGACGGGCTCGACGACGAACAGGCGACGGAGCAACCAGCCGGCCCAGGCGGCGGTTCCCGCGGACAGGGCGATCAACAGCCCGGTGGAGAACCAGTGCACGGCGGGCGAGTCTACTGACCTGCCACGCCGGCGCGCCTCCCCGGCCGTTCCGACGCGCGGACCGGCGGGACCGGAACGCCGAACGCCGCCCCGGCGGGACCGGGACGGCGTTCGGTGGAACGGGCGGGCGCCCTCGCGCTCAGGCGACGGTGTCGTCTCGCGCCTTCGCAGGCTCAGGCGACGGTGTCGTCTCGCGCCTTCGCAGGCTCAGGCGACGGTGTCGTCTCGCGCCTTCGCAGGCTCAGGCGACGGCGATCTCCGCGCGGTGCAGCCCCGGCCCGTCGACGACGAGCTCGGACTGCCCGTTACCCGAGCGCGACAGCGCCCGGACGGTCCAGGTGCCCGGGGCGGCGAAGAACCGGAAGTCACCCGAGGCCGAGGACACGACCTCCGCGGTGAACTCCCCGGTGCCGTCGAGCAGCCGGACGAAGGCACCGGCCACCGGGTCGCCGGCGGCGACGACGCGGCCGGCGAGCACGGTCTCCTTGGAGAGGTCCGTGTTCGGGGGCAGGGTCAGGTTCTGGTCAGGTGCGGCACACACGTCACTTCGCTCCCAGCTCGATCGGCACGCCGATCAGCGAGCCGTACTCGGTCCAGCTGCCGTCGTAGTTCTTGACGTCGGAGTGGCCCAGGAGCTCGTGCAGCACGACCCAGGTGTGGCTGGAGCGCTCGCCGATGCGGCAGTAGGCGATGGTCGCCTTGCCCTCGTCGAAGCCGGCCTCCTTGTAGAGGGAGGCGAGCTCGTCGTTCGACTTGAAGGTGCCGTCCTCGTTGGCCGCCTTCGACCACGGGATGTTGATCGCGCTCGGCACGTGGCCCGGACGCTGGCTCTGCTCCTGCGGGAGGTGGGCCGGGGCCAGGATCTTGCCGGAGAACTCGTCGGGCGACCGGACGTCGACCAGGTTCTTGGCGTCGATCGCGTCGACGATCTCGTCGCGGAACGCGCGGATCGAGGTGTCGGCCTCCTTGGCGGTGTAGGAGGTCGCGGGGCGGTCCTTGACGTCGGTGGTCAGGGTCCGGCCGTCGAGCTCCCACTTCTTGCGGCCGCCGTCGAGCAGCACCACGTCGTCGTGGCCGTAGAGCTTGAACTCCCAGTACGCGTAGGCGGCGAACCAGTTGTTGTTGCCGCCGTAGAGCACGACCTTGTCGTCGTTCGAGACGCCCTTGGCGGAGAGCAGCTGCTCGAACTGCTCCTTGGTGGGGATGTCGCGACGGACCGCGTCCTGCAGCTCGTCGGTCCAGTTGACCTTGACCGCACCGGGGATGTGGCCCCCGTCGTAGGCGGTGGTGTCCTCGTCGACCTCGAGGAACACCACCCCGTCGGTCTCCAGGTTCTCTTCCGCCCAGTCGGCGGTGACGAGGACGTCCTCGCGGCTCATGTCGATCTCTCCCGAATCGTGTGTCGTGGAACGGTCAGGACTGCGCGGCGGTGCCGCGCAGGCGGGCGAGGAGCCCGTACATCTCGCAGCCGAGGCAGAAGCCGAAGGCCGCGTTGAGGAAGGCCGCCGCGAGGGCCGCCGCCGTGGCGACGACACCGAGCACGGTCAGGCCGGACAGGTAGCCGGCCGCCGCGACGACGGTGAACACCAGCCCGACGGTCTGCGAGAAGCGGACCGGGGCGGCGTCCTCGCGCTCGGCGGGCGGACCCAGCCGGGGCGCGAGGAGGTGCCGGTACACGACGCCGTAGGGGGCGAACCGCATGCCGGCGAACGCGCCGACGGCGAAGACGACGGACTGCGCGAGTACGAGCAGGCCGCTGCCGGACAGCAACACCAGCGCCAGGACGACGGTGGTGATCGCGGCGGAGAAGCGGACCCCGCGCGGGTCGAGCCGGGGCTCGACGAGCGCGGATCCGCGGTCCGTGACGGACATCGGACTCCAGTAACCGGGGTGGCAACCTCGGCGTCGCGGGACGCCGGGGCTCAGGACACGCGGGTCAGGAGTCCAGACACAGGCAGCCGGCGAGGCGGCACAGATCGACCGTGCGGCGTCGGGTCAGCGGCCAGTTCACGGGTCCGAGCCTAGCCGACGATCCGCGCCGAGCCCAGCGGTCGGCGCCCACCGGACATCACACACGTTCTCAGCCGGTGGGAAGGGCGGCGACGAGCTCGTCGGTGCGCGGGACCCCGGAGACCCGGAGGACCTCGGCACCGCGGGCGTCGAAGACGACCGTCGTCGGGGTCCGCAGCACGCCCAGCGCCCGGGCGACGTCGACGCGCTCGGCCACGTCGACCTCCACGTGCGCCACGCCCGGGTCCGCCGCGGCCAGGTCGCCGAGGACGCGCGCGGTCTGCCGGCACGGCGCGCAGACCGGTGAGGACAGCTGCAGCAGCAGCGCCCGGCGCCCGTCCGGCCCGGTCCCGGCCAGCTCCCAGCCCGGCCCGGCCACGGCGGGCGCGCCGCTGTCGTCGCCGGAGGGCTGCAGCCGCCCCGAACGGCTGCGCAGGACCAGCCCGACGAGGGTCGCCACCAGCAGGACGACGACCAGCACCACCGCACCCGTGACGTCCACCGACGGCCCCTCTCAGCCCGCGGAGCGGGACGTGCCCGGTCCGCCGCCCACGCTCAGGTCGCGCACGGACCCGGCGATCTGCAGGACGTTGTACTCCGGAACACCGGCCGAGGTCGCGGTGACGCCCAGCGGCAGCGGACCCGGGTCGATGTCCACGGCGAGCGCGCGCAGCATCGAGGTGCGGACCGCGTCCGGCACCGGCTCGTCCGAGCCGTTGATCCGGACGTCCCGCGGGACGATCCGCATCGTGCCGTGGTCGACGAGGAGCACGGTCAGGACGGCCACCTGCGTGTCGGCCCCGTCCACCGGCATCTCCGCGACGAACCGTGCCGCGTTGCGCGGGTCGAGTCCGCGCAGCGCCGGGTCGCCGCCGGCCCGGATCACCGAGTCGATCGCGTTGGCGTCGACGGCCTCGACCGACAGCCGCGTCACCCCGGCGGCCGGCCCGCCGGCGTCGACGACCATCCGGCGGATGTCGTTCGGGCTCACCTGCACGATCCCCTCGGCCGCCGCGGCGCGGAACCGGGCGGGTCCGGGCCCGGCGAGGTCGGACAGGTCCCCGCGCAGGCCGTACATCTGTACCTGGAGCTCGGGTGTGCGCAGCGGCCCGACCGGGACCCGCTGCAGCGTCATCTCGACATGGCCGTAGCGGCCGGTCGCGGCCTGGGCGAGGACAGAGAAGCCGTGCACCTGCACACGCGGGTCCTCGGGGAGGTCGAGCCGGTCGCGCAGCGCACGGGAGACGCCCGCCTCGACCGCCGCGCCGGTGGCGAGGTCGCCCGCGACGAGCACGGCGGCCACCGCCAGGACGGTGGCGAGCACGCGACGGACGGGGCGTCCCACGACCGGGCCTCCACAGGATCGGGATACGTCCTGACCAGGGTAGAGAGCCCGGCCGCCGGCCCGGTGGGCGGCCCCGGGGCCCCGGAGCGGACCCCGTCCCCGACGGGAACGATCCAGTTCGTGGCGTGAAACCCGTCGCTCTGCGGCTGACCGTGGGGTGACGTCCCGGTATCGTCCGCGTATCGCGAGAAGGGGGAGTCCATGGAACTGCTCCTGCTGACCACGGCTCCGGATGCGGCAGCCGTACTGCCCGCCCTGTCGCTGCTGCCGCACAACGTGCGGACCGCGGCGCCCGAGGTGGCGGCACTGCTCGACGCCGGTCCGCACGACGCCGTCCTGGTGGACGCCCGTTCCGACCTGGTCGCTGCGCGCAGCCTGTGCCGGCTGCTGGGCAGCGCCGGGACCGACGCGCCGGTGATCGCCGTGCTGAACGAGGGCGGCCTGGTCGCCGTGTCCGGCGAGTGGGTGGTCGACGAGATCCTGCTCCCCGACACCGGCCCGGCCGAGGTGGACGCGCGGCTGCGGCTGTTGCGGTCGCGCCCCGGTGCCGAGTCCGCGTCCGGGGGTGGCGCGCTCGTCCTCGGCGAGCTCGTCATCGACGAGGCGACGTACTCGGCGCGGCTCAAGGGCCGGCTGCTGGAGCTCACCTACAAGGAGTTCGAGCTGCTCAAGTACCTCGCGCAGCACGCGGGACGGGTATTCACCCGGGCGCAGCTGCTGCAGGAGGTCTGGGGCTACGACTTCTTCGGTGGCACCCGCACCGTCGACGTCCACGTCCGGCGGCTGCGCGCCAAGCTCGGCGGCGAGCACGAGCAGATGATCGGCACCGTGCGCAACGTCGGCTACAAGTTCGTCCGCCCGTCGCGCGGCGGGCTGTCCGCGCCGCCCGACCAGGACGACGCGGACCCCGAGCCCGTCCCGGACCGTCGCCTGCCCGGCGCCCGGCCCCCGACCGGCCCGGGACGTGGAGCGTGGGTGCCGCGGTGACCTAGGGTCGGCGCTCGTGGACCCGCAGGAGCACTCCCGTCTCGACGCCCCCACCGTCTCCGCGGTGCAGGACCTGCTGAGGGCGGCGACCGCCGCCGACGGCGCCGAACCGCTCTCCGAGCAGTTCCTGATGCACCTGCGCCCGGACGCCCCCGCCGACGGTGTGGCGCACCTCGTCGTCCCCGGTGACGACGGAGCCGTGGCCGGCTACGCCCAGGTCGACGGCACCTACGCCGAGCTGGCCGTGCACCCCGGCGCACGACGGCGGGGGATCGGCGGCGCGCTCGTCGCTGCGGTCGAGAAGGTCACCGCCGACCCGCACGTGTGGGCGCACGGCGACCTCGACGCCGCGAAGGGGCTCGCCGCGGGCCGCGGCTACCGCCGGGACCGCGTGCTCTGGCAGATGCGCCGCACCGGTGCGGCGGGCCCGCTGCCCGCCCTGACCGTCCCCGACGGCGTCACGATCCGTGCCTTCGAACCCGGCCGCGACGACGACGAGTTCCTCCGCGTCAACAACGCCGCCTTCGACTGGCACCCCGAGCAGGGCGGCTGGACCGGCGCCGAGCTCGCCGCGCGGGAGGCCGAGGACTGGTTCGACCCGGCGGGGTTCCTGCTCGCCGTCCACGGCGGCGGCACCCTGCTCGGCTACCACTGGACCAAGGTCCACCCGGCGACCGGCGACGAGCGGGCCCTGGGCGAGGTCTACGTCCTCGGCGTCGATCCGGCCGCCCACGGACGGGGGCTCGGCACGGTCCTGACCCTCGCCGGACTGCACCACCTGCACGACCGCGGGCTGGACACCGTGCTGCTCTACGTCGAGGCGGACAACGCCCCCGCCGTAGCCGTCTACGAGCGCCTCGGGTTCGCCGTACACGCCGCGGACGTCAACTACGCCCGGTGAGACCCGGTCACCGTTCGACGACCGGTGACGGGTTCGTTCGAACGTGTGACGCAGGTCCACCCGGTCGCCGACCCTGTTCATCCCACGTTCATCTTCCGTGGGGGTGGCGTCCAACGTCGACTCCTAGCGTCTGCGGCCGAGTGGTCACCCAGACCGCCGTCCCGCAACCGGCTCGGAGCCGACTCGGAGGAAACTGCAGTGAAGACCAAGCGGCGCGCGCCCCGGGCGCGCCTGGCTGCCGTCGGTATCGCCACGTCCTGCGCACTGTTCGTCGCCGGCTGCGGTGCGGCGAACGAGGGCGGTGGCTCGGACGCCCAGGGTTCGGGCGTCACCGGCCAGATCGCCGGTGCGGGCGCGAGCTCCCAGCAGGCGGCCATGCAGGCCTGGATCGCCGGCTTCACCGGCGCGAACCCCGGCGCGACGGTCAACTACCAGCCGGTCGGCTCGGGCGGTGGCCGTACGCAGTTCGTCCAGGGGGCGGTCCAGTTCGCCGGGTCGGACGCCTACCTGAAGGACGACCAGCTGAACCAGGCGCGGCAGCGCTGCGGCGGCTCGGTCATCGAGATCCCGAACTACGTCTCGCCGATCGCCATCGTCTACAAGCTCGACGGCGTGCAGGACCTGAACCTGTCGCCGGCGACCATCGCGGGCCTGTTCAAGGGCGAGATCACGACCTGGAACGACCCCAAGGTCGCCGCGGACAACCCGGGCGTGCAGCTTCCGGCCACGGCGGTCACCCCGGTGCACCGCTCGGACGAGTCGGGCACCACCGAGAACTTCACCGACTTCCTCAACAAGGCCGCGGCGCAGGTGTGGACCGATGAGGGCGACGGCGAGTGGCCGATCCAGGGCGGCGAGGCCGCCCAGGGCACCTCCGGTGTCGTCGGCGCGGTGAACGCGGGCAACGGCACGATCGGCTACGCCGACGCGTCGCAGGCCGGCGAGCTGGGCAAGGCCAAGGTGAAGCTGGGCGACCAGAACGTCGAGCCGACCGCCGAGGCCGCCGCGAAGATCCTCGAGGAGTCCACGCGCGTCGAGGGCCAGGGCGACACCTCGTTCGCCTTCGACCTGAACAGGACCGCCACCGGCGGTGCCTACCCGGTGGTGCTGGTGTCGTACCTCCTCGCCTGCCCGACCTACCCCGACGCCGCCCAGGCCGACACCACCAAGGCGTTCCTGAACTACGTGGTCAGCGCGGACGGTCAGCAGACCGCGGCGCAGAACGCGGGCTCGGCGCCCCTCTCGGAGGCCCTGCGTGGCCAGATCACCCCGGTGATCGACCAGATCAAGGCCGCCGGCTGACCGTCGGCTTGAGTCGGATGTCATCTAGCCAGGGGCCCCGGGCCGTGTTCATCATGGACACCGAGCCCGGGGTTCCCCGGTGCCGTCCTCCCCTGCCCAGCGCACGATCGCACCCCCAGGGATCACTGTGACCACCACGGAAACGAAGCCCGAACCCGTATCGGGCAAGCCTCCGGGCCAGCTCGGTGACCGCATCTTCGCCGGTTCGGCGAAGGGTGCGGGGATCCTGATCCTGGTCGTCCTCGCCGGGGTCGCCGCGTTCCTCGTCTCCGAGGCCGCGCCCGCTCTCGTCGCTCCGGCGGAGGAGGTGCACGGTGGGCTCGCCGCCTACATCGCCCCGCTCATCTTCGGCACGGTCCTCGGTGCCGTGATCGCCTTGCTGATCGCGACGCCGCTCGCGGTCGGTGTCGCGTTGTTCATCAGCCACTACGCGCCCCGCCGGCTCGCACAGGGGCTGAGCTACGTCGTCGACCTCCTGGCGGCGGTCCCGTCGATCGTCTACGGGTTCTGGGGTGCCTTCACCCTCGCCCCCGCGTCGGTGGCGCTGAGCGTCTGGCTCAACGACTACCTCGGCTGGATCCCGTTGTTCGCCGGGCCGCCCTCGGTCACCGGCCGGACCATGCTGGTCGTCAGTGTCGTCCTCGCCGTGATGATCCTGCCGATCATCACCGCCGTCGCCCGTGAGGTCTTCCTCCAGGCGCCGAAGCTGCACGAGGAGGCCGCGCTCGCCCTGGGTGCCACCCGCTGGGAGATGATCCGGCTCGCGGTGCTGCCGTTCGGCCGCTCGGGCGTCATCTCCGGGGCGATGCTGGGTCTGGGGCGCGCGCTAGGGGAGACGATGGCGGTCGCCACGATCCTGTCGGTCTCCGGAGCGGTGACGCTGAACCTGATCAGCAGCGAGAACCCGTCGACGATCGCGGCGAACATCGCCCTGCAGTTCCCCGAGGCCTCCGGGCTCGACGTGAACGTCCTGATCGCCTCCGGCCTCGTGCTCTTCGTGATCACGCTGCTGGTGAACATGCTCGCCCGTTACATCGTCGAGCGCCGCCGCGACTTCTCCGGAGCGAACTGAGATGTCCACCGGAACCGAACGCAACCGCACCGACACCGAGGTACCCGTGACCAGTACCGGTCTGGAGACCCCCGCCGCGACACCCACGGTGCTGCGCCGTACGGGAAGCCTGCCGAACTGGGCCCCGTGGGCGGTGCTCGTGGCTTCCGCGGTCCTGATGGGTGGGCTCGTCGCACTCCTCGGCTCCGGTGTCGGACTCTGGGTGGTGTCGACCGCCGTCGTGTACGCGGTCGCGACCTATGTCGTGTCCCGGGTCGTCGAGGGCGGTCGCCGGGCCACCGACCGTCTGGTCACCGTCGTGGTCACCACGGCGTTCCTGCTGGCCATGCTGCCGCTGGTGTCGGTCCTCTACACCGTCGTCTCCGAGGGCTGGGCACGGTTCGACGCGACCTTCTTCACCCAGTCCATGCGCGGCATCGTCGGTGTCGGCGGCGGTGGTCTGCACGCCATCCAGGGCACGCTCATCATCACCGGGCTCGCCGCCCTGATGTCGATCCCGATCGGCATCCTGACCGCGATCTACCTGGTGGAGTACGGCAACAACTCGCGCCTGGCGCGGGCCATCACCTTCTTCGTCGACGTGATGACCGGTATCCCCTCGATCGTCGCAGGCCTGTTCGCCTACGCGCTCTTCGCGCTGCTGCTCGGGCCCGGGGTCCGCTTCGGGTTCGTCGGTGCGGTCGCACTGACCGTGCTGATGATCCCGATCGTGGTCCGCTCCACCGAGGAGATGCTGAAGATCGTCCCGAACGAGCTGCGTGAGGCCGCCTTCGCCCTCGGGGTCCCGAAGTGGCGGACCATCCTGAAGGTCGTCATCCCGACCACCGCCGGCGGTATCGCGACCGGCATCACGCTGGCCGTTGCCCGGGTCATCGGCGAGACCGCGCCGCTGCTGGTCACGGTCGGTGCCGCTCTCGGGATCAACCTCAACCCGTTCTCCGGGCCCATGGCGACGCTGCCCGTCTTCTCGTACTACTCCTACGCGGTGCCCGGCATCCCGCGTGAGGCGTTCATCGACCGGGCGTGGACCGCGGCCCTGGTGCTGATGCTCATCGTCATGGTGCTGAACATCCTCGCCCGCGTCATCTCCCGTATTTTCGCCCCGAAGACCCGATAAGGACTCCCGACATGGGCAAGAGTGTCGAAGCCAAGGACCTGAACATCTACTACGGGGCGTTCCTCGCGGTCGAGGGCGTCAACATGACCATCAAGCCGAAGACGGTGACGGCCCTGATCGGCCCGTCCGGCTGTGGCAAGTCGACCTTCCTGCGGTCGATCAACCGGATGCACGAGAACATCCCCGGCGCCCGTGTCGAGGGCCGGCTCGAGCTCGACGGCCAGGACCTCTACGGCGCGAACGTCGACCCGGTCGGCGTCCGCCGCCAGATCGGCATGGTCTTCCAGCGGCCCAACCCGTTCCCGACGATGTCGATCTACGACAACGTGATCGCCGGGATGAAGCTCAACAACAAGAAGGCCTCGAAGTCCGAGTTCGACGACACCGTCGAGCGGTCGCTGCGCGGTGCGAACCTCTGGAACGAGGTCAAGGACCGGCTCGACAAGCCCGGTTCGGGCCTGTCCGGTGGTCAGCAGCAGCGGCTCTGCATCGCCCGCGCGATCGCGGTGCGCCCGGACGTCCTGCTGATGGACGAGCCCTGCTCGGCGTTGGATCCGATCTCCACGCTGGCGATCGAGGACCTGATCAACGAGCTGAAGAACGACTACACGATCGTCATCGTGACCCACAACATGCAGCAGGCGGCGCGGGTCAGCGACTTCACCGGCTTCTTCAACATCGAGGGCACCGGCAAGCCCGGCAAGCTGGTCGAGCTCGACGAGACCAAGACGATCTTCTCCCAGCCGAAGCAGAAGGCGACCGAGGACTACGTGTCCGGTCGCTTCGGCTGAGTCCCCGCAGCACGACGACGGCTCCGGCCCCCTCAGGCGGGCCGGGGCCGTCGTCGTCGCGGGTGGGGTCAGAGCGCGGGTAGCTCGTCCACGGTGCCGCCGGTGACGGCGTAGACGATGTGGTCGGCCAGGTGCACGCAGTGGTCGGCGTAGCGCTCGTGGAAGCGGGCCAGCAGCGCGGCGTCGACGGCGGCGGGCACCCCCGCGGTCCAGTCCGGGCCGAACATCAGCTCGAAGACCTGTCGGTGCAGGGCGTCGACGACGTCGTCGTCGTCACGCAGCTCGGCGGCGAGGACGACGTTGTGGGTACGGAGCGCCTCGACGGCCTTGTCACCCATGGCTGCGACCCGGGCCCCGTAGTCGCGGAACAGCGGGCGGGCCTGCTCGGCGAGCACCGCACGGTCCGCGTTGCGAACGACGGTGGCGGCGACGTGCCGGGCCAGATCACCCATCCGCTCCAGCTGCTGGGCGCACCGCAGGGCGGTGATCACGGAGCGCAGCGACGCGACCATCGGCTGGTGGATGTTCATGGTCTCGACGGCGAGCAGCTCGATCGCGTCGCGGTGGCCGTCGATGACGGGGTCGCGGGAGACGACCTGCTCGGCGAGCCGGGGGCGGTGGCACAGGAGCGCCTCGGACGCGTCGCGGAACGCGGAGGCGACGAGCGGACCCATCTCGTCGAGCATGGACCGGAGCTGCGTCAGGTTGTCGTCGAGCGTCTCCCTGCGCATGGCGACGACCTTAGATCGGAGTCCGTGGCCGATTCGGCCCGGGACCGGTGAACGCTCGGTGAACGCCGGGTCAGGCGGCGCGGGACCGCAGGCCGACGCGCAGGCCGACCCGGAAGCGCTCGGTGGAGCCGAGGACGGTCGATCGGACCCCGGTCACCTCGAACCACTCGAGGGCGTGTCCGGCCCGGCTCATGCCGTCCCGGATCGCCGCCTCGACGCTCTCGTCCGAGGTCCCGACGACCTCTGTGACGACGCAGCCCGCGTGTTCCATGACGCAGACGTGCCCTCGGCGTCGCACCGTCAAACTCGATCGGTCGGCCGTTCGCCGAGCGGGGTGTATCGACTACGTCGAACGGGGCAACAACACCCTCAGACAGCGAGCGGACCGGGCATCTGCCCGGTCACGACGTACACGATCCGGCGAGCGACGGCGACGGCGTGGTCGGCGTACCGCTCGTAGAAGCGTGCGAGCAGTGCGACGTCGACCGCGGCGGACACCCCGTGGGTCCAGTTGCGGTCCATCAGCACGGTGAACATGTGCTGGTGGATGTCGTCGACGGCGTCGTCGTCCGCCTCGAGCTCGTTCGCCGCGTCCAGGTCACGGGTCCGGATGACCCGACCGGCCTTCTCCGCGAGCTCCACACCGACCCGGCCCATCTCGGCGAAGTACGACTTCACCTCGTCGGGCAGCACGGTCTGCGGGTGCCGGCGACGGGCGGCCTGGGCGACGTGCAGGGCGAGGTCACCCATGCGCTCGATGTCGCCCGCACCGTGGATCGCGGCGACGACGACCCGCAGGTCGGTCGCGACCGGCGCCTGCAGGGCGAGCAGGCCGAAGGCCCGGTGCTCCGCGGCGGCACGGACGTCGTCGATCTTGATGTCCTCGGAGATGACCTGCTCGGCGAGCTGGAGATCGGCCTCGAGCAGCGCTGTCGTGGCGCGCGCCATGGCACGTGCGACGTCGTCGCACATGTCTGCCAGGCCGGAGGCCAGCTCGTCCAGCTGCTCCTGATAGGTGTCGCGCATGTCCCGAGCCTAGGCCCCCGGACGGGAAGGTTCAGCTGCAGCGGGTGAACCCGCCGTGAACGCTGGACGACATCCCCCGTTCGGGGTATGGGCGTGTCAGCCGCAGTCGGCGTCGTCGGAGGGGACGGCCTGCACCGGGGCCGCGTCGCCGGCCCCGACGACGAGCTCCAGCATCCGGCTCCCGGTCGGGTCCGGGACCGGCCGCGCGCCGGGCAGCGCCTCCACGAGCGTGCCCGCGGCGTCGGTGTTGTCGGGGGAGTAGCGGACCTGCGCGCCGGGTGCGGCCGGACCGGGCGTGACGGTGCCGATCTCGTAGCCGCGTTCGCGCAGGTCCGCGGCGATCCGGTCGGCCGCTCCAGGGCGTCCGGTCGCGTCGACCAGGTCCACGACGGTGCCCGGCGCCGGGGCGGCCGCGGACCGGGAGGCCGGCGCGGTCGCGCTCTCGGGCAGCGGCTCGTGCTCGCGCAGCGCGGAGAACAGGGTGCGAGCCTCGGAGCGGCGCAGCTCCAGCTGGCCCCGCGTGTTGGGGGCCTCGGTGACCGGGACCGACAGGAACACCGGGGTGTCGGCGTCGCCGGCGGCGCCGGACCGTGCGAGCCCGCGGGCGAGGGTGAGGATCTCGCCGGCGTCGACTCCGTCCGCCGACAGCGCCGACGACACCCCGGCCGCGGAGCGGCCCGGGGCCCCCGGGGTCAGCAGCGACGCGGTCGAGAGCGCGTCGCCGAGCGCGGCGGCGAGCACGCGTTGCTGGCGCCGGACCCGGTTCGCCGGGGAGCTGTCCGCGGTGCCCGCGGCGGAGGCGAACCGGACCGCGGTGGGCCCGTCGAGTTCCACGGTGCCCGAGCCCTCCACGACCGGGCCGAGCACCGGGTCCACGACCGGACGCTCGGTGCAGACCTCGATCCCGCCGACGGCGTCGACCAGCTGCGGGGTCCCGGCCAGGTCGAGCGCGACGACGCCGCTCATCGGCATGCCGGTCAGCTGCTGGACGACGCCGACGCTGCAGGCCGGGCCGCCGACGTCGTAGGCGGTGGCGAAGGCGGTGCGGGACTCAGCGGGCACGGTGTCGCCGTAGGTGCCGGTGGTGGCGTCGAAGCGCCGGCACGGCGGCCGGGACACCTCCAGCGTCGCGGGGATCGACAGGGTGACGGCCGGGCCGCCGCCCGCGGGCCGGTGGACCAGGACCGCCGTGTCGGTGCGCGCGGACTCCGCGGTGCCCGCGCGGTCGGCCTGCAGACCCAGCACCAGGACGTTGCGGTCGCCGGCCTGGACGTCGGCGTCGAGGATCGCGTCGCTGTCCCTGGCGAGGGCGGCGACGTCGCGGACGCCGTCGTGCACCTCGCTGCGCCCGGCGAACCCGTAGGCGGTGGTGACCAGGACGAGGATCGCGGCCGCCGCTGCGCCGATCCGCAGCGCGCGGGCGCGGGCGTCGA
>NZ_WWFY01000070.1:0-238 GCF_009864975.1 Pseudonocardia sp. SID8383 | reverse complement strand
GCGCCGACGCGGTCGTCTCCACCCTCCCGGCGGGGGCTGCCGACGCACTGGCCGGTGCGCGCTGGCGGCCGGGGACCGTGCTGCTCGACGCCGTCTACGCGCCGTGGCCGACCGTGGTCGCGGGCGGCGCGGCGGCGGCCGGGGCGCGGATCGTGTCCGGCCTGGAGATGCTGCTGCAGCAGGCGGTCGCGCAGGTCGAGCTCATGACCGGGCGTCCCGGTCCGGAGGCCGCCATGCG
>NZ_WWFY01000679.1:0-201 GCF_009864975.1 Pseudonocardia sp. SID8383 | reverse complement strand
CTGACAAAGATCCGGCGGCAATGGTTCTCCAAGCGCAAGTCGATCGCCGCGATCCTGAAGGAGGTGATGACCAACGAGGCCTCCGTGCTGGTCGACACCGATGCCGCCAACAAGGCGGCCGATGCCGATCTCGCGCTGCAGGAGCTCGGCGCCGACTACACCGGCCAGGCCTATGTGACGGCGACCGTCGCCGTCTGGGAC
>NZ_WWFY01000678.1:0-206 GCF_009864975.1 Pseudonocardia sp. SID8383 | reverse complement strand
ACGGGGCCGGGCCGTGGCCGCGCAGCTGGCCCCGGCCGGGGCCGAACCGGAGCTGCGCCTCGACGGCGATCTCGTCGTCGTGACGGTGCGGGTCCGGCCGGTCGGGCTGCTCCCGGTCACGATCAGCGGCACCGCGACCGCCGCGGTCGAACCCGGCGTCACGACCGCCGCGGAACGGTCCGGGGCCCGGGCCGCCCGGCCCGGCG
>NZ_WWFY01000677.1:0-207 GCF_009864975.1 Pseudonocardia sp. SID8383 | reverse complement strand
GTGCAGGGTCAGCCCGACCGGCGACGACGGCAGCGGCACCGGCCCGCCGACCCCGTGCAGCGCGACGTCGGCCTCCCCGGTCACCGGCCACGCCCCCGGGCCGAGCAGCGCGTCGCCGCGGTCGACCCGGTCACGGGGGAGGCCCCGCAGGTTCAGCGCGACCCGCGCGACCGCGGCGGCGGCGTCGACCGGCTCGCCGAGCTCCTG
>NZ_WWFY01000676.1:0-638 GCF_009864975.1 Pseudonocardia sp. SID8383 | reverse complement strand
GACGTCCCGGTGCCGGGCCCGGCCCGCACCGCGCTCACCCGCGCCGCGTACGAGGAGGGCGCCTGGCTGCAGCTGGTGACCGACCCGGACGACCTCGCCGTACTGGGCCGCCTCGCTCGCGAGGCGCACGGCCGCCAGTCCGCCGACCCCGCGTTCGTCGCGGAGATGGCGGCCTGGACCGGGCGGCACGGCGGCCACGACGACGGTGTCCCCGCCTCCGCGGGCGGACCGCTGCCGGCCCCGAACCACCCGTGGGTGACCCGGGACTTCGGCGGCCCCGCCCACCCGCGGCCCGCGCCGGCCGCGTTCGAGTCGGCGCCGCTGATCGCGGTGCTGACCTCGCACCTCGACGGCCCCCGCGACGACCTGCGTGCCGGCGAGGCCCTGGCGCGGGTGCTGCTGACCGCGACCGCCGAGGGCCTGTCGGCCTCGCCGGTGTCCCAGCTGGTGGAGGTCCCCGACGTGCGGGAGCGGGTGCGCCGCTCGCTCGCCCGGGACCGGCCCCCGCAGGTCGTCCTGCGCCTGGGCCACGGGGTCCCCGTCCCGGCGACTCCGCGGCGTCCGGCCGCCGACCTGATCGACCCGGGCTGACCCGGAGCACCGGCCCGGGACCTTCGTCCCGGGCCGGCGGGCCCTCC
>NZ_WWFY01000675.1:0-327 GCF_009864975.1 Pseudonocardia sp. SID8383 | reverse complement strand
ACCAGCGCGCCCCGCCCGGCCAGCACACGGCCGGGCAGCGACACCGCGCCGGCCCGCACCCCGGTCGTCGCGTAGCGCTCCTCGACGGTCGCGGTCCCGGTGACGGCGAACAGCCTCGTCCCGGACGGGTCGAACCACAGCGGGCCCGCACCGGCCGGGACGCTCCAGCGACGCGCGCCGGTGGCCGGATCGTGCGCGAGCAGCCCGTCGGAGCGGCGACCGGCCGAGACGACCAGGCCCGTGCTCGCGGCGACCGCACCGACCGCGGGGGAGACCCCGGTGTGCCCGCCGGCACCCGGCCGGGCCCGTGCCGGATCCCAGACCAGG
>NZ_WWFY01000674.1:0-3162 GCF_009864975.1 Pseudonocardia sp. SID8383 | reverse complement strand
CCGCGCACACCGGCACCGGCACCGTCCCGGACGGGCAGCTGGACCCCGACCTCGCCGTGCGGGCGCTGGTCCGCGCGGTCGCCGAGCCGGCCCCGACCCTGGTGGTCGCCGACCTCACCCACCCGCGCCTGCTGGAGGCGCTGCTCTCGGTGCGCCCCAGCCCACTGCTCGCCGACCTGCCCGCGGCACGGGACATCGCCCGGGCCGCGCAGGAGACCCGCCGCCGCCGCGACGACGTCGCCGGCGGGTTGGGTGCCCGGCTGGCCGCGGCCGGACCGGAGGAGCGCCGGGCCGTCCTGCTCGACCTGGTGCGCGACACCGCCGCCGGGGTACTGGGACACACCGGCCCGCAGGCGATCCGCCCCGGGAAACCGTTCGGCGACCTGGGCTTCGACTCGCTCACCGCGGTGGAGCTCAGCAACGCGCTGTCCGCCGCGACCGGGCTGTCCCTGCCCGCGAGCCTGGTCTTCGACCACCCCACCCCCCGGGTGCTGGCCGCACACCTGGTCACCGAGCTCACCGGTGACACCGGCGGCGCGGACGGCGCCGGGCCCGTCGAGCACACCGCGGTCGACGGCGACGACCCGGTCGTCGTCGTCGCCACGGCCTGCCGGTTCCCCGGCGGCGTCAGCACGCCCGAGGAGTTCTGGCAGCTGCTCGCCGACGGCGGCGACGGCATCACCGGCTTCCCCACCGACCGCGGCTGGGACCTCGACGTCCTCGCCGGTGACGGGCAGGGCCGCAGCGCCACCCGGGAGGGCGGCTTCCTGCACGACGCCGCCGGGTTCGACCCCGCCTTCTTCGACATCTCGCCCCGCGAGGCCGTCGCCATGGACCCGCAGCAGCGGCTGCTGCTGGAGACCACCTGGGAGGCGTTCGAACGCACCGGGACCGACCCGGCCCGGCTGCGCGGCAGCCGCACCGGCGTGTTCGTCGGCACCAACGGGCAGGACTACGCGAACCTGCTGCTGCGCTCCCCGGACGACGTCGAGGGCCACGCCGGCACCGGCCTCGCCGCGAGCGTCATCTCCGGCCGGCTCGCCTACGCGTTCGGACTGGAGGGGCCCGCGGTCACCGTCGACACCGCGTGCTCGTCGTCGCTGGTCGCGGTGCACTGGGCGGCCCAGGCGCTGCGCGCGGGGGAGTGCGACGCCGCGCTCGCCGGTGGCGTCACCGTCATGTCGACCTCCACCAGCTTCGCCGGGTTCACCCGGCAGGGCGGCCTCGCCCCCGACGGGCGGTGCAAGGCGTTCTCCGATGACGCCGACGGCACCGGCTGGTCCGAGGGCGTCGGCGTGCTGGTGCTGGAGCGGCAGTCGACCGCCCTCGCCCGCGGGCACGACATCCTCGCCGTCGTCCGCGGCTCGGCGGTCAACTCCGACGGCGCCTCGAACGGCCTCACCGCGCCCAACGGGCCGTCCCAGCAGCGGGTCATCCGTCAGGCGCTCGCCTCCGGCGGGCTGACCCCGGCCGACGTCGACGCCGTCGAGGCGCACGGCACCGGCACCGTGCTCGGCGACCCGATCGAGGCCCAGGCGCTGCTCGCCGCCTACGGCCGGGACCGGGAGCACCCGCTGCTGCTCGGCTCGGTGAAGTCCAACATCGGCCACACCCAGGCCGCGGCCGGCGCCGCCGGACTGATCAAGATGATCCTCGCGCTGCAGCACGGCACGCTGCCGCGCACGCTCCACGTCACCGACCCGTCGAGCCGGGTCGACTGGACCGCCGGTGCGGTCGAGCTGGTCACCGAGCAGGTGCCGTGGCCGGAGACGGGCCGTGCCCGCCGGGCCGGGGTCTCGTCGTTCGGGATCAGCGGCACCAACGCCCACGTCGTGCTGGAGCAGGCCCCGCAGCTGCCGGAGCCCACGCGGGCACCGGCGCCCGTGGTCACCCCGTGGGTGGTCTCCGCCCGGTCGGCGGCCGCGCTCGACGCCCAGCTCGACCGGCTCCGCGCCGCGACCGGCGGTCCGGACCTCACCACCGCCGCCGAGGTCGGACACGCGCTGGCCGTCGGCCGGTCGCTGTTCGAGCACCGTGCCGTGCTGCTCGCCGACGCCGACGGCGTCACCGAGGTCGCCCGCGGCGAGGCGGCCGAACGGTCCACCGCGTTCCTGTTCTCCGGGCAGGGTGCCCAGCGCCTCGGCATGGGCCGCGCGCTGCACGCCCGCCACCCGGTGTTCGCCGACGCGCTGGACACGACGCTGGCCCACCTGGACCCGACGGTGCGCGCCGTGCTGTGGGGCGAGGACCCCACCGCGCTCGACGACACCGGTGTCACCCAGCCCGCGCTGTTCGCGGTCGAGGTCGCGCTGTTCCGGCTGCTGGAGTCGTGGGGCGTGACCTCGGACGCCGTCGCCGGGCACTCGGTCGGTGAGGTCGCCGCCGCGCACGTGGCCGGGGTGTTCACCCTCGACGAGGCCTGCACGCTCGTCACCGCCAGGGCCCGTCTGATGGCGGCGCTGCCGGTCGGCGGCGCGATGGTCGCCGTCGAGGCGGACCCCGGCGACGTCACACCACTGCTGACCGGCGGCGTGGCCGTCGCCGCGGTGAACGGCCCGTCCGCGGTGGTCCTCTCCGGGCCCACGGACGAGGTCTCCGCCGTCGCGGACGCGCTCGCCGCCCGCGGCTGCCGCACGCGGGCGCTGCGGGTCAGCCACGCCTTCCACTCGCCGCTGATGGAGCCGATGCTCGACGGGTTCCGTGACGTCGTCGCCGGTCTGAACCCCGTCGAGCCGCGGATCCCCGTGGTCTCGACGGTGACCGGCGCCGCGGCCACCACCGAGCTGTGCGACCCGCAGCACTGGGTGCGGGGCGTGCGCGACACCGTGCGCTTCGCCGACGCGGTGCGGACACTGACCGGGAGCGGGATCACCGCGTTCCTCGAGATCGGCCCGGACGCGGTGCTGTCCGCGCCGACCCGCGCGTGCGTCGAGGACACCGCGGTGGTCGTCCCGGCCCTGCGCGGCCCGGACACCGAGGAGCGCGCGCTGCTCACCGCGCTGGGCAGGCTGCACGTCGCCGGGACCGGGGTGGACTGGACGGCGGTCCTCGCCGGGACCGCGGCCGGCCGGGTGGCGCTCCCGACCTACCCCTTCCAGCGGGAGCGGTTCTGGCCCACGGTCGCCGCCACGGCCCCCGCCGACGCGGGCGGCCTCGGCCTGC
>NZ_WWFY01000673.1:0-513 GCF_009864975.1 Pseudonocardia sp. SID8383 | reverse complement strand
GTCGGCGGCGGACGCGCTGTCCGGTGCACTCGCCGAGGCCGGGCACGCCGCGGGGCTGGCGGCGGCCCGGTCCGGCCCGGTGACCTCGGTGCGGGCCGGGGAGATCACCTCGCACGTCGCGCTGCTGGCCGGGGTCCCCGACGACGTGCGGCGCGGCTTCGCCGCCCAGGTCCTCGGCCCGGTGCTCGCCCACGACGCGCGGTCGGGCACCGGGCTGCTGGAGACCCTGGGGGTCTTCCTCGACGAGTCCGGGTCGTGGAACCGGACCGCGGCCCGGCTGCACCTGCACGTCAACACCGTCCGGTACCGGATCGGCCGGGTGGCGGAGCTGACCGGGCGCGACCCGTCGTCGTTCGCCGACCGCGTCGACCTCTACCTGGCGCTGCGCTCGCGCTGACGGCGGCTCAGCCGGACACGAGGTCGTCGAAGCGGTGCCCGGCGACGGTCGCGACGGCGACGAGCGCCGCCGCGTGCTCCTGCGCCGGCGGGTGGGTGAGCCGGCGCCGCGCGGTC
>NZ_WWFY01000672.1:0-526 GCF_009864975.1 Pseudonocardia sp. SID8383 | reverse complement strand
CGAACGCGCCGCGTCGGCGCCCGCCCCGGGCCGCGCCGCCATCGGGACGCAGACCCCGCCGGCGGGCTCGGCGTGGGGCAGCGAGCTGCCCGAGATCGACGACGACCTGGTCGACGAGATCGACCCGTCCACCCCGCCGCACGGGACGGACCTGTCCGCCCTGCGCGAGACCCCGCGCCCGGCCTCCTCCAGCACCGCGACCGTCGCCGAGCCCGACGACGAGCCCACCCCGGCCTCCGTGGGCGACCCCCGGCACCGCCGCGACGACGCGGCCCCGGACCCGGCCGTGCAGGACCACGGCCCCGACGACACCGGTCTCTACCGCGCCGCGGGTGCCGACCCCGAGCCGTGGTGGGCCGTGCCCGCCTCCGCGGTGCCCGACGACGACCCCGACGCGGACCTCATCTGGCGCGCCGCGGGCCGCGCGGCCGACGACACCGGCGACCGCGACACGACCCCCGGGTACTCCCCGGACGGCGACGCGGCCCCCGGGTACTCCCCGGACGGTGACGCCCCGGTCCCCGGG
>NZ_WWFY01000671.1:0-526 GCF_009864975.1 Pseudonocardia sp. SID8383 | reverse complement strand
TCGGAGCTCACCGCGCTGGCCGAGCGGCTCGCCGCGGCCCGTGACGCCGAGCGCCCCGGCCGGGTGCGGCGGCTGCTGCATCATTGGCTGACCGCGGCGCACCTGTGGCGTCGCCCGGTCCTGCACCCGGCCCGGTGGCACCGCACGCCGAACCCGCTGCTGCGGGCGGGTGCGCCGGCGGTGACCGACCCGCCGGTGCCCGGCCGCGCGGGGGAGTACCTGCTGCGTCCGGCCCGTCCGCACGGCGCCGACCTGCGCACCGTCGGGGACTGGATGCGCAGGCCCGAGGTGGTGCGCTTCTTCGGTCAGCCCTGGCCCGACGAGCGCTGGGCTCGTGAGCTGGACGGCCACGGCGCCGGGTCGGGTACCGCCGCCGTGCTCGTGGAGCCCGCCGGCGACCCGGCCGCCGGACCGATCGCGTACCTGGAGATCTACCGCCCGGTGCGGCACGCGCTGGCCCGCGCGTTCCCGGTCGGCCCGGGCGACGTCGGCGTGCACGTCTGCGTCGGTGCCGCGCACCGGCGTG
>NZ_WWFY01000069.1:0-265 GCF_009864975.1 Pseudonocardia sp. SID8383 | reverse complement strand
TCGACGGCGAGCGCGCTGGCGAAGGTCTGCCTCGACGCGGTGGTGCAGCGCGACCTGCCCGAGGACGCGCGGGCGTCCGCGTTCGGGCGGTCGGAGACGGTCCTGCAGCTGGCCTGGGTGCTGGGCGGCGCGATCGGGGTGCTCGCCCCGCACGACACCTTCCGGACCGGGTTCGTGATCGTGACCGGGGTGGTGGCGGTGTTCGCACTGCAGGCCGCGCTGGTGCGCCGCGGCACCTCGCTGGTGCCCGGCCTGGGGCCGCGCC
>NZ_WWFY01000670.1:0-716 GCF_009864975.1 Pseudonocardia sp. SID8383 | reverse complement strand
CCGGCACGGCGGCCCGCCGTCGCGGATCGGGGTCACCTGCCCGGTGGGCTGGGGCCGCCACAAGCGCGACCTGCTGGCCGCCGCACTGCGTCGCCGCGGGCTGACCGTCTCCCTGGTGACCGCGCCGCAGGCCGTCGCGCTCGCCCACCGCGCCGTCGTGCCGGCCGGGGGGCCGCTCGCCGTCGTCGACCTGGGGGGCAACGGGACCACCGCGACCGTACTGGCCGCGGCCGCACCCGGGGTGCTGCCCGACGCCGTCGGCCGCACGCTGAGCTGCCGGACCGGTGGCGCCGACGTCGACGACGCGGTGTTCGCCTTCGTCCGGTCCTCCTCCCCGGCCACGGCCGCCGCGTTCGACGCGCTCGACCCCGACGACCCGCGGACCGTCGCCGCTCTGACCGCCCTGCGGGACGAGTGCCGCGCCGCCAAGCAGCTGCTGTCCCGGGACACCGTCGCGACCGTCCGGGTGGAGATGCCCGGCCTGCTGACCGCGGTGAGGATCCACCGCTCCGACCTCGACGAGCTCACCCGCCCGCTGCTCGAGCCGGTCGCCGACCTGGTGCAGGACGTCGTCGCCGCCGCCCCCGACGCCGAGGTGCTGCTCGCCGGCGGTGCCGCGCGGATGCCGGTCGTGGTGCAGGCGGTCTCGGCGGCACTGGGCCGCCCGGTCGCCGTCGTCGCGGACCCGGTGGCCGACGCCGCCCGCGGTGCCGCAC
>NZ_WWFY01000669.1:0-813 GCF_009864975.1 Pseudonocardia sp. SID8383 | reverse complement strand
GCGCAGGTCCGGGCCGCCGAGCGGGCGCAGCTTCGCGGGCAGTGCGGTGCGGGCCTCGGCGGCACCGACCGGGACGGCGGGCGGGTGCGTGCCGTCGGGCAGCGAGCGGGTGAGGTCGTCCCCGGTGGCGACGACGACCTGCAGGTGACCGTCGTGGGCGTCCTGCTCGGCGAGCAGGTCCGCGAGACCGGAGCGCAGCGCGGGCAGGAGCGGCCGCAGCATGCTGGATCGATCGAGATGAACGGCGAGGAGGGTGGAGCCCGGGATCGTCACGGCGGCATCATGCCCGACACCCCGCACCCCCCTCGTGACGGGGTGTGACCGCGGTCAGCGCCCGCCGCCCTCCTCCTCCAGCATCTCGGCGGTGACGGCGGACTCGGTGTCGGGGATGCCCAGCTCGGCGGCCTTCTTGTCCGCGGTCTGGAGCAGCCGCCGGATCCGGCCGGCCACGGCGTCCTTGGTCATCGGTGGGTCGGCCAGCTGGCCCAGCTCCTCCAGCGACGCCTGGGTGTGCTCGGCCCGCAGCCGCCCGGCGGCCTGCAGGTGCTCGGGCACCTCGTCGCCGAGGATCTCCAGGGCGCGGCTGACCCGGGCCGCCGCGGCGACCGCGGCCCGCGCCGAGCGGCGCAGGTTGGCGTCGTCGAAGTTCGCGAGCCGGTTCGCCGTCGCCCGGACCTCGCGGCGCATCCGACGCTCCTCCCAGGACAGGACGCTCTGGTGGGCGCCCATCCGGGTCAGCAGCGCGCCGATCGCGTCGCCGTCGCGGACCACGACCCGGTCGGCGCCGCGGACCTCGCGGGCCTTCGCCGCGAC
>NZ_WWFY01000668.1:0-1681 GCF_009864975.1 Pseudonocardia sp. SID8383 | reverse complement strand
TGCGGCCCGTCGCCGCTGCGGGGGGCGTCCGGGCGGCGGGACTGCGCGTGCGGGTCCCACCCGGTACCGGGCAGCCGCTGCGGGCCACGCGGACCCGGCTCCACGGACGGCTGCGACGCGGGGACCTGCGCCGACGGGGGCTCCGGAGCAGCGGAGGCATCGAACAGGTCGGCACCCGACGGGTACTCCGTGGGCCAGCCCGGCCGGCCGCCCGTGCCGCCCGCCCCGTCCGGGCCACCGAAGACCACACCGTCCGGCCGGACCTCGTGGGGCCCGGGAGCACGGCCGCCCATGGTCGGACGCCGGCCGGGCTCCCGGCCCGAGCCGGTGCCGTCGTTCCCGCCGGTCTGATCCGTACCCGTCACGCTCTCGTGCCCCTTGCGTCGTCCGTCGTGTCCGCTCCCACTCGGAGTGGGAGCGCCCTAGCGCGCCGCCCACCGCGACACCGGTGCCGGTGCGCGGTAGGGCTGCGGCAACGGCAGGCGCAGCAGCTTCGCCAGCCGCCCCTGCCCGTCCTTCCGGAGCGCGGCGACCGCCTCCGGCTCGTGCCGGGCCGCGTTCGTGAGCAGCCCGAACAGGAACATGGTCACCACCAGCGAGGTACCGCCGGAGGAGATCAGCGGGAGCTGCAGCCCGGTCACCGGCAGCAGTCCCACGACGTACCCGATGTTGATCGACGCCTGCACGACCATGCCCGCCGTCGACGTCGCGACGACGATCCGCAGCCACGGGTCGGTGTTGCGGGCGGCGATCCGCATGCCGGTGTAGGCCAGAGTCGCGAAGAGCGCGAGTACCGCACCCGCCCCGACCAGGCCCAGCTCCTCGCCGATGATCGCGAAGATGAAGTCGTTGTGGGCGTTGGGCAGGTAGTCCCACTTCGCCCGGCCCTGGCCGAGGCCGACGCCGAACAGGCCGCCGTCGGCGAGCGCGTACAGCGCCTGCGTCGCCTGGTAGGCCGGGCCCAGCGGGTCCGCCGACGACGACAGGAACGCCGTGATCCGGCTGGCCCGGTACCCGGCGGTCAGCCCGAGGATCACCGCGCCGGCCAGGCCGCCGCCCGCGATCAGCGCGAGCAGCTTCACCGGGGCGCCGCCGAAGTACAGCAGCGCGAGCATGATGATCCCGACCGAGATCGTCATACCGAGGTCGGGCTCCAGCACGAGCAGCGTGAAGATCACCAGCGTCACCGGGACGACCGGGTTGAGGGCGTGCTTCCAGCGGTGCATCACGGCGCGGCGGGCGGCGAGCACGTGGGCGCCCCACAGCGTCAGCGCGATCTTCACACCCTCCGACGGCTGCAGCGAGACCGGGCCGAACGCGAACCAGGACCGGGCGCCGCCGCGCAGCGCACCGATCCCCGGGATCAGCACCAGGACCAGCGCGATCAGGCCGATGATCAGCAGTACCGGTGCCACGGCGCGCAGGCGACGCGGGGGGACCCGCAGGCCCACGTGGAACAGGACCAGCCCGACCGCGCAGAACATCAGCTGACGGGTGAACACCGAGTACGACGAGCCGTCGCCGACCGACGACGCGGACAGCACCATCACCAGCCCGAACAGGGTCAGCAGCCCGAAGACGCCGAGGATCAGGTGCAGCGAGGTCAGCGGGCGGCGCAGCCAGCGCCGCAGCCGCAGCACGGCCCCGCGGGTGCCGGTCACGGCGGCCTGGCCGAGCGTGC
>NZ_WWFY01000667.1:0-2238 GCF_009864975.1 Pseudonocardia sp. SID8383 | reverse complement strand
GCGACGGCCGCACCGCCGCCGAGGCGCAGCGCGCTGGGCACGACCGGGTCGGCGCCGACGAAGCCGACCCGCCCGCCGGCGTCGGCGCCGCTCATCCCGACGCAGCCCAGCAGCCCGTCGAGGGCCGCACCGGGGTCGAAGGCGTCGTCGGTGGCGGGGGACGCGACGTTCGCGAGGATGCGCTCGGCGGTGGCGTCGCCGGTCGTGGCGGCGGGGGTGGTCATGCGGTGGGTCCTTCCACGTGCCGGGCCCGCAGGTACTCGCCCACGGACTTGCCGATCTGGTCCACGCGCAGGTTGGCCGAGCCGCCCGAGCCGAGCAGCCCGACGAGCACCAGGTGCACCGCGCGCAGGTGCGGGAACTCGTGGCGGACGATGCGGCCCCCCGCCTCGGGGAGCAGCGCGGCCGCCCGCCCGGTGGTCAGGGTGGCACGCAGCCACTCCCAGTGCGCGGGGTCGCGGCACCAGACGCCCACGTTGGCGTTGCCGCCCTTGTCCCCCGCCCGGGCCCACGTGTACTCGCCCAGCTCGGCGCGCGGGCCGGTCGGTGCGGGCAGGTCCGGCTCCGGGTGCACCGGCTGCACGGTCTCCTCCGGAGTGGCGGTCCGGGTGGCGCGCGGGACCTCGACCCGGCTGCCGTCGTCGAGGACGGCGTGGTGGTCGAGCAGCGCGGACTCCAGCAGCGCGGGCCAGTACTCGACCCGCGGCCACGGCTGCGACGCCCGTGGCGCGTGCCCGTCGTGGTGGAAGCCGGGGAAGCCCTGCAGGTACAGCGACCCGACGGCCGGTGCGAACCGGAGCAGCGGTTCCTTCTCGCGGGCGGTCGCGATCACCCGGATCGGGACGGTCGCCGCCCACTGGGTCGGCGGGTCGACCGCGGCGACGCCGAGCGGGGTGACCTCGAGGGAGTCGACGTGCCCCTCCAGCGCGGCACGCAGCTGGGTGCGCAGCAGCTCCACCTTGCCCTCGACGTCCGGGGCGGTGCAGAACAGCATCGTGGAGATCTCGTAGCCGATCGGGGCGAACACCGCGACCTTCGCCGTGGGCGGCGGCGGGGACCCGGTGACGGGGCCGATCGCGACGCGGTCCGGGCCCTCCTGGCTCAGCCGCACGGTGTCGAGGTGCACGGTGACGTCGGGATTCAGGTAGCGGGGGCCCTGGATCTCGTAGAGCAGCTGCGCGGTGACGGTGTCCACGGTGACGGTGCCGCCGTCGCGGGCGTGCTTGGTGATCACCGAGGAGCCGTCGGCGGCGACCTCGGCGATCGGGAAGCCGGGGCGCAGCATGCCGGGCACCGACCGGAACCCGGAGAAGTTGCCGCCGGTGGCGTGCGCGCCGCACTCGATGACGTGCCCGGCGGTGACCGCGCCGGCCAGCGCGTCGAACTCGTCGGGGCCCCAGCCGTGCCACCAGGCGGCCGGGCCGGCGGTGAGCGAGGCGTCGGTGACCCGCCCGGTCACGACGACGTCGGCACCGGCGGCCAGCGCGGCGGCGATCCCGAAGCCGCCGAGGTAGGCGTTCGCGGCGATCGGGGCGAAGCCCCAGTCCTTGAGCGGGGCGCCGGTGTCGAGGTGCTCCAGCCCGTGGCCGTCGGTGTGGAAGTCGGCGAGCCGGTCGAACACCCCGTCCCCGGCGACGTGCGCGACCCGCAGCGACAGCCCGGCCGCCGCGATCCGGCCGCGCAGCTCCTGCGCCATCCCGGCCGGGTCGAACCCGCCCGCGTTCGTGACGACCCGGATCCCGCGCCGGGCGATCTCGGGCAGGTGCGGGGTGAGCTGGTCCAGGGCGTACGCGACGTAGCCGGGGCCGCCGCGCCCGGCCGCGGCGGCGAGCGCGGCGAGGGTGATCTCGGCGAGGTAATCGCCCATCAGGACGTCGACCGGGTCACCGGCCATCGCCTCGTCGACGGCGGTGTACCGGTCGCCGAGGTAGCCGGAGACGTTCGCGATGCGCACGGGACGGGAGGCCATGCCGGTCACGGTAAGGCGCCGGTCAGCGCCGCCACCAGGACCGATACGTGCAGGCGGACGTGACCTCTAGGGTCATGCTCCGTGGAGCTGTTCCATCTGCGGTACTTCCTCGCCGTCGCCGACGAGCTGAACCTGACCCGGGCGGCGGCCCGGCTGCACCTCGCCGCGTCGCCGTTGTCGCGACGGGTCCGCGACCTGGAGCGGGAGCTCGGCGCGCCGCTGTTCACCCGGTCCGCGCGCGGGATGGCGCTCACCGCGGCCGGACGGGC
>NZ_WWFY01000666.1:0-1164 GCF_009864975.1 Pseudonocardia sp. SID8383 | reverse complement strand
GTCCGGCCGGGGCCTGGTGTTCGTCCCCGGGGCGCTGGTCGACCCGCGGGCCTACCTGGCGCTGCTGCGCCCGCTGGCCGAACAGGGGGTGCGCGTGATCGTGACCGCGCCGCCCCTGGGCGTCGCACCGGCCGATCCGGGGGCCGTCGGCCGGGCGGTCGGCTCGGCGCCCGAGATCCGTACCTGGGCGGTCGGCGGGCACTCCCTCGGCGGCGTGGCGGCCGCGCGGGCGCTGGACGTGCCCGGGGTGCGTGGGCTGGTGCTGTGGGCGTCCTACCCGGCCGCCGACGTGTCGGGGGCGCCGGTCGCGGCCCTGTCGGTGTCCGGCTCCCGCGACGCGCTGGCCACACCGGACGCGATCGCGGACTCCTGGGCGCAGCTGCCCGCGGGGACCCGCTTCGTCGTCGTCGACGGAGGGGTGCACGCCTACTTCGGCGACTACGGCCCGCAGACCGGCGACGGCGAGGCGGGCGTGGACCGGGCGACCGCACAGCGGCAGATCGTCGCCGCGACCACGGACGTCGTGACGTCGCTGCGCCCCGACTGACCGGTCGGGACGGTCAGGCCGTGCTGAACGACTGCAGGATCTCCTGGCCCTCGCTGTCGGTGCCGACGACGAACCGGTAGTTCTCCCGGGTCGTCGTGCCGTCGTTGCGCATGAACACGACGGTCGCGGTGACCGTGTTCGGGCCGGCGTTGCGCAGGTTCTCGGCGTAGACGTTCCGCACGGTGCTGTAGAAGGTCCGGAAACCCTGGATGCCCTGGCTCTGGGCCTGCGCCTGCGGGCTGAGCATCGCGAACGCGCCGTCGATGTCGCCGGGCAGCATCCGGTAGTAGTTCTGCACGAACGACACCGGGTCCTGCACCTGCCCGGTGCCGGTGGTCGGTGTCGGCGTCGCGGTGGTCGTCGGCGCGGGCGTGGTCGTCGGGGCCGCGCTCGGCGTCGGCGACCCGCTCGTCGGCGGGGCGGCGATCACCGGCGGGGCGTCCTGCTGCCGGCTGGTCGAGTAGACGCCGAACGCGACACCGCCACCGACGACGAGCAGCACGGCCACCGCGCCCAGCACGACCGGGGTGCGACGACCCCGCCCGTCCCGGGAGCGGGTGGCACCGCCCCGTCGGCCACCACGGCCGCCGGGGCCGGGGATGACCTGCGGTGCGGGC
>NZ_WWFY01000665.1:0-2324 GCF_009864975.1 Pseudonocardia sp. SID8383 | reverse complement strand
CGGCAGCCCCCGGCCCCGCAGCACCGCGACCGCCAGCGCTGCGGCGGCCGGTGCGAGCGCGAGCCCCCACACCCAGCCGCCGACCGAGGCCCACGGGCCCCGGTTCCACAGCAGCACCAGCCCGAACACCGCGGTCAGCAGGCCGTCGGCGATCGGCAGCAGCGCACCCTCCCGCAGCGCGCGGCGCAGCGCGAGCAGCGAGAAGAACGCCGCGATCGCGGCCGGCGCCCACGCGAGCAGGTCCGCGCCTTCGTCGGACGGGGGTGTGCCGAACAGCAGGGTGCGGGCGACCGGTTCGACCCCGGCGGTGGTGTCGCCGAGCACGACGACCGCCCGCCCGCCCTCGCGGTCGAGGGCCAGCATGCTGCTGAACCCGGCGGTGCCTCCGTTGTGCCAGACGTAGGGGTACCGGGCGCCGTCGGCGCCGGTGGCCCCGCTGGTGACCCAGATCCAGCCGATCGACGTGCCGGGGTCGTCCTGCGCGGTCGGGACCAGCGCGCCGGTGCCGGGTGCGGCGCCGGTGAGCTGGGCCGCGGCCCAGCGCGCGAGGTCGTCGACGGTCGAGAACGTGGAGCTCCCGGCAGGCAGGTAGCCCTCGCCGGCCCAGCGGGGCGCGGGGCGGCCGTTGTCGCGGTGCCCGGGGACCGCGGTGTCCGGGACCTGCGCGCCGGTGGCGGCGAAGCTCGTCGAGGTCATGCCGAGGGGCCCCGTGATCCGGTCCGCGACCAGCTGCGGGTACCCGTCGGCGCCGGCGGCGCGGACGACCGCGGTCCCGAGCAGCGCGACGCCGAAGTTGGAGTACGTCGGCGGCTGCTGCGGGTCGACCGCGGCGGCGCGGGCGTCGTCGAGGAGCTGCGCGGTGGTCGTCGACGCGTACGGGTTCAGGTTCACCGTCGTGGCCAGGGCCCGGGCGGCGGCGGTCGCCCCCAGCGCCGGCAGCCCGGAGCGGTGCTGGGCGAGCGAGGCGAGCGTGACCGCGCCCGCCGGGGTGCCCGTCAGCTCCGGCAGTGCGCGCTCGAGCGGGTCGTCGGGGCGGACCTCGCCGCGGGTCACCGCGTCGGCGAACAACGCGGCCGTGAACGTCTTGGTGACCGACCCGATCTCGAAGGGGGCCCCGATGTCCGCGGGGCCGAGCCCGGAGGTGGTGACCGTCGTCGGCGTGACCTCGGCGACGGCGAGCGACCGGTAGCCGCCGTGCCCGCCCGCGGCGGCCCGGACCCGCTCGGCCAGGGCCGGATCGCCGGTGGTCTGCGGCCCGAGCCGTCGGTGCTCGGGGCCGGCGACCACGCCGACGAGCACCGCCAACACGGCGGCGACAGCGGCGACGGTCCCGATGCGGCGTCCGACCCCGGCGGGCGCGGAGGTGGTGGCGGTCATGGCGGGTCCTCTCAGCGGTGCGCGGCCAGGACGGTGACCAGCAGCGGGACGACCCGGGCGGCCGGGACCTCGTAGTGGCCGCGCCGGGTCGAGGCCAGCCAGCCGGCGGCGACGAGCTGGCGCAGGTGGTGGTGCAGCTGGCCGGTCGTGCCCACCGAGGGCTGTTCCAGCAGCTCGGCGGTGCTGTGCACGCCACCCAGCACGTGCTGCAGGATCGCGAGCCGCGCGGGGTGGGCGAGCGCGTCGAGGGTCGCGCTCAGCTCGGGCCAGTCGGCGTCGAGCAGGACCTCGCCCGGGCGGGCGTACTGCCAGCGGACGGTGCCCTCGTCGCCGGGGAGCCCGACGCTGCCGGCCATCAGCACCGCGCCGGGGCTGCGGGCCTCCAGCCCGGTCAGCGCCCACAGCGCGTCGTCGTCGGGGACGGAGGTGTCCGCGGGCCCGACGGCGTCCGGTCGGTCGGCGGCCCGCAGGGCCTCCTGCAGCTCGACGACGGCCTGTTCGACGGCGCGCAGCCGCTCCTCGATGCCGCTCACGCACCTCAAAATACGGAAGTACGTGGAAACGCACAAACGACGTTCAGGCGAGCCCGTACTCGATCGCGTGCCGGACGAGGGCCGCACGGCCGGGCACCTCGAACTTGCGCAGCAGCCGCTGCACGTGGTTCTCGACCGTGCGCGGGGACAGCACGAGCCGGGCCGCGATCTGCTTGGCGGTGAGCCCCTCGACCACCAGCCGCAGCACCTCGGACTCGCGCGGGCTGAGCTCGGGCACCGCGTGTGTGGGGGCCGCGACCGACTCCAGGACGACGTCGGCCAGCCCCGGGGAGAACGCGGGACGCCCGGCGGCGGCCGCGGCGGCGACGGCGGCCAGCTCCCGGGGGTCGGCACCGGTCGCGACGCCGGTCGCCCCGGCCCGTACCGCGTCGAGGACCCGGGCGTGGTCGGCGA
>NZ_WWFY01000664.1:0-1666 GCF_009864975.1 Pseudonocardia sp. SID8383 | reverse complement strand
GGCGGCGATCCCGGCGATGCGCCGCCGCGCGGGGCGGCGGGAGAACTGCGGCGACATGACGCTCCTCGGCTCGTGGTCCGCCACGGATCTCAGCCGACCCGGCCACCCTGCGGGTACGGCGCGCCCGGCGGACTGCCCGGTCGGGTCCGGATCCGACCCGACCGGGTGACCTGATCACCACGAGCGTCCCGCAGCGTCCGCGACTAGCGTCGCCGCCCGTGAGCACCGACGCCGATCCGGACGGACGGATCCTCCTGCTGCGCCACGGCGAGACCGAGTGGTCGCGCACCGGGAAGCACACCGGCCGCACCGACGTCCCGCTGACCGACGAGGGCCGGGCCGCGGCCCGCCGGGTGCGCGACGCACTGGCCCTGGTCCGCCACGACGCCCCGCCCGCCCGGGTGCTCTGTTCCCCGCGCACGCGCGCGAGGGACACCGCCGAGCTGGCCGGGCTGCGCGTGGACGCGGTCGACGACCGGCTCGTCGAATGGGACTACGGCGACAACGAGGGCTGGACCACGCCGCAGATCCGCGAGTCCCAGCCGGGCTGGACGATCTGGGACGGGCCGTGGCCCGGCGGCGAGACCCCCGGCGACGTCGCCGCGCGCGCCGACGCCGTGCTCGCCGACGCGCGCGCCCTGCTCGGCGGCGGCGACGTCGTGCTCGTGGGACACGGCCACTTCTCCCGGGTGCTGACGGCGCGCTGGATCGGGCTGCCCGCGAGTGGCGGTGTGCACTTCCGCATGGACCCGGCCGGGGTCAGCGTGCTGGGGTTCGAGCGCGGGGTCCCCCGCCTCGACCACGTCAACCAGCGCCCCACCCCCGCGGAGGACCAGTGAGCGTCCGTACGGCCACCCCCGACGACGTGCCGGTCGTGGTCCGGCTCGTGCACGAACTGGCCGACTACGAGAAGGCCGCGCACGAGTGCGGGCTGACCGAGGACCAGCTGCACGCCGCGCTGTTCGGCCCGGACCCCTCGGCCGGGGCCTTCGTGGCCACCGGCGACGACGGCGCGGTCGTCGGCACGGCCATCTGGTTCCGGACCTTCTCCACCTGGGAGGGCGTCGCCGGGATCCACCTGGAGGACCTCTACGTCACCCCCGGCGCCCGCGGCGGCGGGCACGGCGCGGCCCTGCTCGCGGAGCTGGCCGCCGAGGTGACCCGGCGCGGCTGGAAGCGCCTGGAGTGGAACGTGCTGGACTGGAACACCCCGGCCATCGGCTTCTACCGCTCCGTCGGCGCGGTGCCGAACGAGGGGTGGACCACCTACCGGCTCACCGGCGACCCGCTCGTCGCGCTGGCCGGGCGGAACGGCGGGTCGGCGGCCCGCTAGTTGTACTGACCGGAGACGTTGGTCGAACTCGTGTGACGACACGATCTAGCTGATCTTGAAGGGTGAGGACCTCCTGCGGAGGGTGTGGAGCTGTCGAAGGCACCCGCACCCACAACCACAGGAGGTCCTCGTGGTCCACGCTAACGCTCCACTGTCCGAACGCGGCCGACTGCGCCTGGCGCGTCTGATCGTCGAGGGCGACGTGCCGATCGCTGCGGCCGCTGCCCGGTTCCAGGTGGCCTGGCCGACCGCGAAACGCTGGGCCGACCGCTACCGCACCGACGGCCCGGCCGGCATGGCCGATCGCTCCAGCCGGCCGCACCACTCGCCGCG
>NZ_WWFY01000663.1:0-1992 GCF_009864975.1 Pseudonocardia sp. SID8383 | reverse complement strand
CCCGCCGGTGCCGCCCGCCCCGCCCGGGGGCGACGCATTGGCGCCGCAGGGCAACCCGGCCGCGTCGCAGCAGCCGCCGGCCGTCCCGCCGGTGCCGCCGGAGCGCAAGGACGACGGCGGCGTCCCGCCGGTGCCCCCGGCGAACTGACCCCGATCACGACGAACGGGCCCCGGCTTCCGCCGGGGCCCGTTCCCGTCGCGTGACAGGTCGTGCGACCGAGCCGGCGGGGCCGGTCAGTCGTCGAGGCCGGACAGCTCCGAGATGACGTGCGGGACGAGCGGGGTCAGCGTCGCCATGCCGTCGCGGACGGCGGCGCGGGACGCCGCCAGGTTGACCACCAGCGTGCTGCCCGAGACGCCGACGACCCCACGGGACACCCCGGCGTCGACCGCACCGGCGGCGAGGCCGGAGGCGCGGATGGCCTCGGCGATCCCCGGCACCGGCCGGTCGAGGACACCGGTGGTGGCGTCCGGGGTGACGTCACGGGGCGACACGCCCGTGCCGCCGACGGTCACCACCAGGTCGACGCCGCCGATCACGGCGGTGTTCAGCGCGCTGCGGATGGCCACCACGTCGCCGGGGGCCGAGACCACGCCGTCGACGAGGAAGTGGGCCTCCTCCAGCAGCTCGGTGACCAGCGGCCCGGTGCCGTCGGACCGCTCACCCGCACTGACCCGGTCGTCGACGATCACCACGAGGGCACGGCCGATCTGCGGACCCGACATCTCCATGGCGGTCACCCTAGCGTCGGCCGGGACGCGGCACGGGGGAGGCCGTGCCGGTGCGGGGAGGGGGGACCGGCACCGACACGGCGCTCCGGGCGTATTCGGTGGGGCACCACCGAATACGGGGACACCCCATCACGCCGGTTCTTCACCCGTCAACGACGTGCGGTGCGTGCCACCCACCCGGCCCCGTCCGGTCGGACGGCCTGCACCCGGGCAGGCCCTCACTGCTCGCCCAGTGTCACCTCGACGGTGCGGGTCGCCCCGCCGGCGTCGACGACCTCCAGCTGGACGACGCTGCCCGGCGGCTGCGACCGCACCGCGGCCTGCAGATCGGTGCCGGTGGTGATCCGCTGGTCGCCGAGCCGGGCGACGATCTCCTGCAGGCGCAGTCCGGCCTTCGCGGCCGCGCCGTCCGGGGTGACCTCCTGGATCACCGCGCCGCGCAGCTGCGGGTCGTTGCCGACGGTCACGCCGAGCACGGCGTGCGTGGCCTTGCCGCCGCCGCGCAGCTGGTCGGCGATCCGGCGGGCCTGGTTGATCGGGATGGAGAAGCCGACGCCGATCGAGCCGCCGCCCGGCCCGGCCGTCGCGATGGCGGAGTTGATGCCGACGACCCGGCCGTCGGAGTCCACCAGCGGGCCCCCGGAGTTGCCGGGGTTGATCGCGGCGTCGGTCTGGATCGCGTTCAGCACGGTGTCGCTCGCCCCGGGCGCGCCCGACTCGGCGGGGATGCCGACGGCCCGGTCGACGGCCGAGACGATCCCGGTGGTGACCGACCCGCCGAGCCCGAGCGGCGACCCGAACGCGGTGACCTGCTGACCGACCCGGACGCGGTCGGAGTCGCCGAGCTCGACCGCGCTCAGGCCCGGCAGGTCCGTGCGCACGAGCGCGATGTCGGACTGCGGGTCCTGCCCGACGATCGTCCCGATGGCGGTCCGGCCGTCCTGCAGGACCACGCGCAGCGTGCCGCCCTGGGCCGCCGGGGCGACGACGTGGTTGTTGGTGAGGATCAGACCGTCGTTGCCGACGATCATGCCGGAGCCCTCGCCGCGGTCACCGACGTTGCCCGCGCCGCCGTCGACGCGGATCTGCACGACGGCGGGCAGTACCTTCTCGGCGACGGCCTCGACCGAGCCGGACGGCGCCGTGCCTCCCGACCCGCCTGCGAGGCGCGCGCCGATCAGGCCGCCGAGGGCACCCGCGACCAGCGCGACGAGCAGCCCGGCCGCGAGCAGGACGACACCCCGGCGGCCGCGGCCGGGC
>NZ_WWFY01000662.1:0-1512 GCF_009864975.1 Pseudonocardia sp. SID8383 | reverse complement strand
GGCCCGGACGGCCGCGTCGACCCGCCGATCATCGGGATCCCGCTCGACGGCACCGGCGGCACCCGCCGGGTAGCCGACACCGACGGCGGCCGCCTCGACGGCGACCCGGTGCTGGACCGCGCGGTCGGGCCGATGCAGTTCCTGCCCGGGACCTGGGCGCGCTACGGCGCGGACGGCAACGGCGACGGCGTCGCCGACCCCCAGCAGGTCGACGACGCCGCCCTCGCCGCGGCCGGCTACCTGTGCGCGAACGGTCGCGACGTCGCCGACGCCGGGGACTGGTGGCGCGGGGTGCTCGCCTACAACGCCTCCGGCGACTACGCCCGCGACGTGTGGGCCGCCGCCGCCGACTACGCGCAGCGCACCGCCGTCCCGGCGCCGCCCGCTCCCTGACCCGGCCCGCACCCCGGCGGGCGCGGCCGTGCCGGCGGGACGCGGCGTGCGGGTCAGGCGAGGAGCGTGCGTCCCCAGTGGTCGTCGCCCTCGGCGAGGCCGGGTGGGACCGCGAACACCGCTGAGCCGTTGTGCTCCAGGTACTCGCTGAGCGCATCGGACCGGGCCAGCCTGCGCTGCATCGGCACGTACTGCGTCAGCGGGTCGCGCACGAACGCGACGAAGAACAGCCCGGCGTCGAGGTGGCCGCGGCCGTCGGTGCCGTCGACGAAGTTGTAGCCGCGCCGCAGCATCCGCGCGCCGCCGTTGGCCTCGGCGGAGGCGAGCCGGATGTGGCTGTCGTCCGGGATGACCGGCCCCGACGGACCGGTGGCGGTCAGGTCGGCGAGGTCGAACTCGGCCGTGCCGGTCAACGGAGCGCCCTCACCCTTGTCCCGGCCGATGATCTGCTCCTGCTCGTCGAGCCCGGAGCGGTCCCAGGTCTCGATGTGCATCCGGATCCGGCGGGCGACCAGATAGGAGCCGCCGCGCAGCCAGTCCGGGCCCTCGTCGCCGACCCACACGTGCTGCGCGAGCAGATCGGGCTCCTCGGCCTTGAGATTGTTCGTGCCGTCCTTGAACCCGAACAGGTTGCGCGGGGTCGCCTGCCCGGTCGAGGTCGACGACGTCCGCCCGAACCCCAGCTGCGACCAGCGCACCTCGGTGACGCCGAAGCCGTCGCGGACCAGGTTGCGGACCGCGTGCACGGCCACCTGCGGGTCGTCGGCGCAGGCCTGGATGCACAGGTCCCCGCCGGAGCGGGCCGGGTCGAGCCGGTCGCCCTGGAACCGGGGGAGCCCGGCGAGCTGGGGCGGGCGGCGGTCGACGATCCCGAGCTTGTCGAAGAACCCCGGGCCCACACCGAAGGTCAGCGTCAGCGACGCGGCCGGGAGCCCGAGCGCCTCGCCGGTGTCGGCCGGGGCGGCGTAGCGGTTGGCCGGGATCGCGCCGCCCTCGGCGGTCTCCCGGCCGGTCGTCATGCGCTCGGCCGCGGCGGTCCAGCGGCGCAGCAGGTCGGCGACGGCGGCGCGGTCGGTCGAGGTGAGGTCGAGCGCGACGAAGTGCAGCCGGTCCTGGGCC
>NZ_WWFY01000661.1:0-2198 GCF_009864975.1 Pseudonocardia sp. SID8383 | reverse complement strand
GCGCGGTCGGGGCCCTGCTCGTCGCCTACGTGTTGCCGGCCCGGCTGCGCGAGCGCGGCCTGGTGCCGTTGGCCGTCGGGGCGGCGCTACCGCTCGCACTGACGCCGCTGGCGGCCGGCCTGTGGCAGGCGGTCGCACTCTGGGCGGTGTCGGGAGCCTGCGCCACGGCCTGCCTGATCGCCGCCCAGTCGGGCTTCGCGCGGGCCACGCCGAGCGCGGTGCGCGGGAGCGCCGTGGGCGTCGCCGCGTCGGGTCTCGTGGCGACCCAGGGGGTCGCGGTCCTCGCCGGCGGGATGCTGGCCGAGTGGACCGCTCCGGCGACGGCGCTCGGTGTGTTCGGTGCGGTGGGGATCGTGCTCGCCCTCGGCGCGGTCCGGATGCTCCGGTCGGCCGGTCCGGGGGCGGTCGCATGAGTCCGCCACGCGTGGTTCCCGGTGATCACCAGCCTCGGTTGCGCACGATGTCACCTCCTGTCGTCCGGTACGACGGCACCGCCGCCATTCGTGTCACTCAACGTGACGAATCGACGTCCATTATACCCGTTCGGGTGACATCGACGGTGTCGGACGAACGCGGTGTGCCGATCGGTCCCGTCCGTTCGGGTAGGTGCTCGTGACCGGGATCCGGAGTGGTGAGCCCGAACGTCCCCGCTGGCCCTTCCGCGGCCTGCCGGCGCGGGTGCTCGCCGTGCTGGTGCTCGTCGAGCTCACCGCCGTGGTGCTCGTCGTGACCGATGTGGCCCGGCTGCCGTGGGACCGCGACACCGGCCTGCTGGCACTGGGCGCACTCGGTCTCGCGGCGCTCGGCGCGGTGCACACCGAGCTGGCGACCGGCATCGAGCGGGTGCGCCGGCGGGTCGCACACGTCTCCTACTTCGACCTGTCGACGGTCTGGACCTTCGCGGCCGCGCTGCTGCTGTCGCCGGGGATGGCGGGCCTGGTGGTCGTGGCCGTCTACGGCCACCTGTGGTGGCGGGTCTGGCGTCCCGCCGGGGCGCACTTGTACCGGCACGCCTACACCACCGCGACCGTCGTGCTCGCCGCGATGGCCGCCTCGGTCCTCGTCCCGTCCGAGTCGCTCACCGCGGCCGCGGGGGTCGGCGGCGGGAGCCGGGTGGTCGGCTACCTGTCGCTGCTGCTGGCCATGGCGGTCTACGGACTGGTCAACCAGCTGCTCGTCGCGACCGCGCTGGCGCTGTCCTCGCCGCACCGCCCCCAGTGGCGACGGCTGGTGGGGGACTGGGACGACCACGTGCTGGAGGGCGCGACGCTGTGTCTGGCGGTACTGGCCGCGCTCGCCGTGCAGCGCCAGGTGCTGCTCGTGCTGCTGGTCCTCCCGCCGCTGCTGGTGCTGCACCGGGCGGTGCTGATCCGGCAGCTGGAGGAGCGGGCGAACACCGACGCCAAGACCAACCTGCTGACCGCCGTCGCGTGGCGGGGCCGGGCGCACCGGGCGCTCGCCCGGGCGCGGCGCCAGCGCGGTGCGGTCGCGGTGCTGATCCTCGACCTGGACCACTTCAAGGCCGTCAACGACGGTTACGGCCACCTCGCCGGCGACGAGGTGCTCTCCGCCGTCGCCGGGACGCTGAAGGCCCAGGTCCGCGAGGTCGACCCGGTCGGGCGCTTCGGCGGGGAGGAGTTCGTCGTCCTCCTGGCCGGGCTGCCGGTGGGGCCGGAGGGGCGCGAGCTCGCCCACAACGCGGCCGAGCGCATCCGGCGGACCGTCCGGTCGCTGGCCGTGCACGTCGACGGCCAGGGCGGCGGCATCACCATCTGCGACCTGTCGGTGTCGGTCGGGGTCGCGGTGACCGGCGGCGACGGCGAGTCCCTCGACGAGCTGCTGCAGGTCGCCGACCACGCCCTCTACGCGGCCAAGCGGGCCGGGCGCGACCAGGTCCGGACCGGACGCGACGGGAGCGTCCCCGGCCGCTGACCCCTGCGCGACCGGGTCCGCCGCACCGGCACCGGGACCCCGCGCCGGCGTGGGCGACGGGACGACGGGGGATACGCCACCGGGTCGCCGGGCACAGCGGGCTCCGGGCCGCCGGGCCGCCGGGCCGCGGCGGCTGATCGGCTCCGTCCCGGAGGGGGCGGCGTCGGCGCGGGAGCGTCAGGCGTGTTCGGGTTCGGCCGGGAAGGTGTGGCGCCCGATCCGCACGGCGTCGCGCCCGGCCCGCTTGGCCGCGTAGAGCGCGGAGT
>NZ_WWFY01000068.1:0-571 GCF_009864975.1 Pseudonocardia sp. SID8383 | reverse complement strand
CGACCGCGGCGCTCACCGACGGCGCGCCCGGCGCCGACGACCGGTTCGCCGCAGCCCTGGACACCGCGACCCGCCTCGACGCCTGGGACGCCGAACGCCGCGTCGACGTCGCCCTCGGTGCGATCGGCGCCTGCACCGACCGCACCCGGCCGCTGGAGACGCTGTCGGTGGGACAGCGCCACCGCGTGCGGCTGGCGTGCCTGCTCGGTGCCCGCCACGACGTCCTGCTCCTCGACGAGCCCACCAACCACCTCGACGCCGCCGGCCTCGACTTCCTGACCCGCACCCTGCGCGCGCACCCGGGCGGGCTCGCCGTGGTCAGTCACGACCGGGCCCTGCTGCGTGACGTCGCCGACGAGTTCTGCGACCTCGACCCGACGCGCGACGGCACGCCCCGGCTCACCGCGGGCGGCTACGACGCCTGGTGGACCGCGCGGGACCGGGCCCGCGCCGCGTGGGAGGCCGAGCACGCCGAACAGCAGGCCGAGCACCGCCGCCTCGCCGACGCCGTCGCCACCGCGCGGGACCGGCTCTCGACCGGCTGGCGTCCGGACAAGGGGACCGGCAAGCA
>NZ_WWFY01000660.1:0-2113 GCF_009864975.1 Pseudonocardia sp. SID8383 | reverse complement strand
CTCCGCCAGGTCGTAGACGGTGCGGTGCGCCCGGTCCAGCCGTTCCCCGGGCTGCGCGACGACGGCGACCGGCACCCCGTGCAGCCGGGCCAGCAGCGCGATCTCCACCGACACGTCGGCGACGAGCAGCCGGGCCGGGCCCGCGGCGAGCAGCGCCGAGACCGCGGCGGTCCGGGCGCGCAGACCGTCGTGGTGGCGGGGTACCCAGTGCAGCGTCCCGCCCGCGGTCACGTCGGCGGTGTCGGCCGTGTCACCACCGGCGGTGTCGCCGCCGCCGGTGTCCAGGGGCAGCTCGTGCCAGGCGCCTGGCCAGCCGTACGGGGCGGGCCGGGACCCGACCCCGACGACCGGGGTGCGGCAGTGCGCGGCGATCGCGGCGGCGCGGTGGGCGTGCCCGCTGCCGTGGTGGTGCACGTAGTAGACGATCGTGCCGGACGTGGCGCCCGGGCCGGTGCCGCCGGTCATACCGCGGCCAGGGCCCGGTAGAGCCGCTCGTAACCGTCGATCATCACCTCGGCCGAGCAGGTCGCCTCGGCGTGCCTGCGGGCGTCGGTGCGCGAGAGCAGCGATGCCGCGCGGATCGCCTCGGCCAGCGCCTCGACGTCGCCGGGCTCGGCCAGCACCCCGCTGAGCGGATCGACGATCTCGGGCAGCGCACCCCGGGCGAACCCGGCGATCGGGGTGCCGCACGCCAGCGCCTCGGCGACGACCAGGCCGTAGGGCTCGTCCCAGCACGGCGACACGACGGCGACGGTCGCGTCCCCGACCAGGCGGGCCAGCGCCCGGTGGTCGAGGTGGCCGAGGTAGTCGACGCCGTCACCGAGCAGCGGGGCGACGCAGGAGTCGAAGAACGCCCGGTCCGGGCACGGCCCGGCCAGGCGCAGCCCGGTCCCGGCCAGCCGCGCCGCCCGGATCGCCTCCACCGGGCCCTTCTCCGGGACGACGCGGCCCGACCACACCGGGACCCCACCGCCCGGCCCGTACTCCCAGGCCGCGGTGTCGACCCCGTTGCGGACCACCGTCGCGCGGGCACCGGTCGGCGCCCAGGCGCGGGCGGTGTGCGCGCTGACCGCGGCGAACCGCAGCCGCTGCGGGTCGCCGAGCCGCACCGCGGACTCCATCCACGGCGTCGGCGGCGTGTGCAGCGTGGTCAGGACGGGGGCGTCGAGCGTGTCGGCCAGCGCCAGCGGCAGGTAGTGCAGGGAGTTGTTGTGCACCACGTCGTAGCGGCCGTGTTCGCGCGAGAGCGCCAGCAGCAGCTCCAGGTAGGAGTGGTGCTCGGCGAGGAACCACTCCGGCGGCATGCCGACGTCGCTGCGGGCGGCACGCGAGATGGGAGGCAGCACCGCCATCTCCCGCACCCGCAGTCCGGGGTCGGAACCGGGCGCGCCGAAGACGGTCACGTCGTGACCGCGGCGTCGCAGCCGGGACGCGAGCCCGGCGGTGTGCGCCTCGAGCCCTCCCGGGAACGGTTCACGGATCGGGTAGCGGGCGGAGGCGATGAGCGCGATCCGGGCGGTCACCGGTGGAAGGCGGGCGGGGTCATGGGTCGACACGCTCCGAGGCTCGTGGGGCGGAACCGTGCGAGCTGGCGGCTGAACCCGGACGTTCCCCGATCATGCGGTGCCCCGGGCCCCCCCACAACTCGACCTTGGGCCCCCGGCCCGGCTACAGCCCCAGCAGCTCCAGCGTGTCGGCGTGCCGGGCCAGCCCGGCGTCCACCCATCCGGGGTGCGTGGCGTACCAGGCCCGTTGCGCGGCGGCGACCTCGTCCTCGCCGATCGCCCGGTCGGAGACGCACCAGTGCGGGCGCGGCGGCGTGTCCAGCCCGAGGGCGTCGACGACGTCGGCGCGCAGCGGGGACCGGATCCCGCCGAGCAGGGTGCGTCCGGGGTCACACACGACGCCCGGCATCCCGGCGGCGTCGAGGATCCGCCCGGCGAGCAGCATCAGCACCCCGTTGCCGGGGTGGTTGAGGGTGTGTGCGGCCGCCGCGCCGAACCCGGCGATCGCGTCGGACACCCCGGCGTCGGTGTCGCGGGCCTCCCGCCGGGCGAGCTCGGCGATCCCGCGGCGGCCCACCTCGCGCAACGCCTCCGGCGTCGGCGGCGGC
>NZ_WWFY01000659.1:0-2488 GCF_009864975.1 Pseudonocardia sp. SID8383 | reverse complement strand
ACGCCGCCGCCGAGGCCGCGCGGATCGCGCCGGCCGTCGAGCTGGTCTCGCAGCGCCTGACCGCGCGCGCCGCGACCGTCACCGGCGACGCGCGCGAGGTGCTGGAGGCGACCGTGACGATGGTCGGCGACCCGGCGCTGCTGGAGAGCGCGCAGGGGCTGGTCACCGAGCAGGGGCGGCCCGCCGCGCGCGCGGTGTGGGAGGCCGCGAACTCCTTCGCCGAGATGCTGTCGTCGATGGGCGGCTACATGGCCGAGCGCGCCCGCGACATCCACGACGTGCGTGACCGGATCGTCGCGGAGCTGCTGGGGCTGCCCGCGCCGGGCGTCGCCGACCTGGACGCGCCCGCCGTGCTCGTCGCGACCGACCTGGCCCCGGCCGACACCGCCGGGTTGAAGCCGGGCGTCGCGCTCGCCCTGGTCACCGAGCAGGGCGGCCCGACCAGCCACACCGCGATCCTCGCGCGTTCGCTGGGGATCCCCGCGGTCGTCGGCTGCGCGGGCGCGACCCGGATCGCCGAGGGCGCCGCGCTGACCGTCGACGGCGGCACCGGTGAGGTCGTCGAGGTCGCCACCCTCGACGAGGCCACCGCGTTCGCCGCCGCCGCCTCGGTCACCGCCGAGTGGGACGGCGTCGGCCGCACCGCCGACGGCCGTGTCGTGCCGGTCCTGGCCAATGTCGGCGACGGCCCCGGCGCGGCGAAGGCCGCGGAGGCCCGGGCCGAGGGCGTCGGACTGTTCCGCACCGAGCTCGCGTTCCTCTCCGCGGCCGAGGAGCCGACCGAGGCCGCCCAGCGCGAGGTCTACACCGCGGTGCTGTCCGCGTTCGCCGGCAGGCCGGTCACCGCCCGCACCCTCGACGCCGGCGCGGACAAGCCGCTGCCGTTCCTGTCGCTCGACGGCGAGCCCAACCCGGCGCTGGGCGTGCGCGGCCTGCGGATCGCCCGCGTCCCCGGCAACGGCGACGGCGTGCTGGAGCGCCAGCTCGCCGCGCTCGCCGCCGCGGCGAAGGAGACCGGCGTCGCGCTCAAGGTGATGGCGCCGATGGTCGCCACCGCCGAGGAGGCGCGCTGGTTCGTGCAGCGCTGCCGGGCGCACGGCATCTCCCAGGCCGGCGTGATGATCGAGATCCCGGCCGCGGTGCTCACCGCCGACGAGATCATGGCCGAGGTCGACTTCGTCTCGGTCGGCACCAACGACCTGGCCCAGTACCTGTTCGCCGCGGACCGCCAGTCCGGGCCGGTGGCCGCGCTCAACGACCCGTGGCAGCCGGCGCTGCTGCGGCTGCTCGGGCTGCTCGGCGAGGCGTCGGCGCGCACCGGCACCCCGGTCGGGGTGTGCGGCGAGGCCGCGGCCGACCCGGGGCTGGCCGCGGTACTGGTGGGTCTGGGGGTCGCGAGCCTGTCGATGGGGTCCGGTGCGCTCGCCGCGGTCGGGGCGACCCTGGCCGGGCTGACGGTGGAGCAATGCCGGGAGCGGGCCCGCGCGGCCTGCGCCGCGGCCGACCCGGTCGCAGCCCGCCGCGCCGTCGCCGCTCTCGACGGCTGATCGCCGTTCGTCGCGTTCGTCCTCCCGCTCGGCTGCGCGGTGGGTGGACCGGCGGCGTCACGCCGCTGGTCGCAGTGGCCTGTGGTCCCACCGGACGTACCCGGCCACCGGTTGCCCTCGGCGACCCGCGGTTGTTGGGTCGACACACGGCGTGGTCCCGTGTCGCGAACCGGGCGCCGTCCGACGACCGGAGGTCACCCATGTCCGAGGGACCGCTTGCCCACGCCGTCCGGGTGGCCTCGGAGCAGGCCTACGTCGACGGGCTGTCCGAGGGCCGCCGCGAGGCCTGGGAGCGCGCCTCGGGCGCGCGCCCGGAGCCGGCGTCGAAGCGGCTGCTCGTGCACCTGTCGCACTCCATCGAGCGCGCGGTGATGTCCGGGCCGCGGGACGACCCGACGGTCGTCGTCGCGCTGTTCCAGCAGCTGCGCTTCTTCGACCGCGAGCGCGAGGTCTACGCGCGGATGGCCCAGGCCGGGATGCACGTCGTCGTCGCGTTCGCCGACGGCGGGGTGCACGACGTGCCGGACGGCGTCCACCTCGTGGTGCTGGACCCGGACGAGCCGCTGGCGTCGGAGTGGAGTGTCGTCGCGCTCGGGCCCGGGGCGGGCGCGTTCCTGGTCGCGACCGACCAGTACGCCCGCGACCCGCGCGAACGGGGCGAGGCCGGGCGGGTGTTCCTCGGCCGCTGGGGCTACGCCCGTGCCCAGGCCGGGACCGAGCTCGCGCGGCTGCGGTTCGCGCTGGGGGACCGGCTGCCGGCCTCGGTGCGGCGCACGGTCGACGAGCTGCTCGGCTCCTCGATGCCGACCGGCGGCGACCCGGCGGCCTCGGCGGGCACCACCGGGGAGGCCTGGGCGACGACCTCGCTCAACCACATGATCGACCGGCTGCTGTCGGCCCGGGCCGGCACCCGTGAGCTGCGATCCCAGCTGGCCGACGCC
>NZ_WWFY01000658.1:0-2701 GCF_009864975.1 Pseudonocardia sp. SID8383 | reverse complement strand
CGGGCGGCTCGGCCTGCGCACCCGGGTGCTCGCCGACGAGTGGGCCGAGCTCGCCGCGGACCCCGACGTCCCGGCGGGCTACGAGCCGGTCCCGGTCCCCGGGAGCCCGGAGTGCGCCCGCGGCGCCGAGGCGGTCCTGGTCCTCGGCGGCGACGGCACCCTGCTGCGCGCCGCCGACCTCGCCCGCCACGCCGGCGTGCCCCTGCTGGGCGTCAACCTCGGCCACGTCGGCTTCCTCGCCGAGGCCGAGGAGGACACCCTGCCCGAGGCGCTGCAGAAGCTCGCCGACGGCGACTACGAGGTCGAGGAACGGACCACCCTCGAGGCCGTCGTCACCGCCGCCGGGCAGGTGCTCGGCCGGGCGTGGGCGCTGAACGAGGCCGTCGTCGAGAAGACCACCCGCGGCCGCATCCTCGAGGTCGTCCTCGAGGTCGACGGCCGCCCGGTGTCCTCCTTCGGCTGCGACGGGGTGCTCTGCTCCACCCCGACCGGCTCCACCGCCTACGCCTTCTCCGCGGGCGGGCCGCTGATCTGGCCGCAGGTGCAGGCACTGCTGGTGGTCCCCAGCAACGCACACGCCCTGTTCGCCCGGCCGATGGTGATCGCGCCGGAGAGCACCGTCGCGATCGAGGTGTCCGCCGACGGCCCGTCCGCCGTGCTGGACTGCGACGGCCGTCGCACCGTCGCGGTGCCGCCCGGGGCACGGGTGGAGCTGCGGCGTGCGTCGGAGCCCGTGCGGATGGTGCGCCTGGCCGCGCAGCCCTTCGCCGACCGGCTCGTCCGCAAGTTCGACCTGCCCGTCCGGGGCTGGCGGGGGGCCCGGACCCAACCACCGGGTTCGAACACCTGATCGACCGTTCGGCGCACGGGAACATCCGTTCGGTGCCGTTCGCGTGTCGGGGCTCGAACGCTGTCGGTGTTCGAACGTATGGTCCCACGCATGTTGTCCGAGATGCGGATCCAGGGCCTCGGCGTGATCGACGACGCGACCCTGGAGCTCGACCCGGGCCTGACCGTGCTGACCGGCGAGACCGGCGCCGGGAAGACCATGGTCGTGACCGGGCTGAACCTCCTCGGCGGTGGCCGCGCGGAGTCCTCGCGGGTGTCGGCCGGGGCGAGGCGCGCCGTCGTCGAGGGCCGGTTCGCGGCCTCGCCGGGGGCGCTGGAACTGGCCGAGGAGGTGGGCGCCGAGGCCGACGACGACGGGTCGCTGATCGCGGCCCGCACCGTGTCGGCCGACGGGCGCTCCCGGGCCCACCTGGGCGGGCGGTCGGTGCCCAACGGGGTGCTGGGCAGGCTCGCCGAGACCCAGCTCGCGGTGCACGGGCAGAACGACCAGCTGCGGCTGCTGCGCGGCTCCGACCAGCGGGCCCTGCTCGACCGCTTCGCCGGGGACCCCGTCGCGGTCCCGCTGGCCGCCTACCGGACGGTGCGCACCGAGTGGCTGCAGGTGGTCACCGAGCTCGCCGAGCGGCGGGACAACGCCCGCCGGCTCGCCCAGGAGGCGGACCTGCTGCGCCACGGTCTCGCCGAGATCGAGGCCGCCGACCCGCAGCCCGGTGAGGACCGCGAGCTCGTCGAACAGGCCCGCCGGATGGCCGAGGCCGACGACCTGCGAGCCGCCGCCGAGAGCGCACACCTCGCTCTGTCCGGGTCGGACGACGGCGAGGCCCCCGGCGCCGTCGGGCTCGCCGGGCAGGCCAAGGGGCTCGCCGAGGGCAGTGGCGACCCCGCGCTGGAGGAGCTCGGCCCGCGCCTCACCGAGGCCATCGCGGTCCTCGCCGACGCCGCGGCCGAGCTGAGCGGCTACCTCGACCGGCTCGACGCCGACCCCGAGCTGCTGTCCCGCGTCCTGACCCGCCAGGCCGAGCTCAAGGCGCTCACCCGCAAGTACGCCGCGGACACCGACGGCGTGCTGGCCTGGGCGGACACCGCCCGCGAGCGGTTGTCCGGGCTCGACACCTCCGACGAGGCGCTCGCCGAGCTGTCGGCCCGCCGTGACGCACTCGCCGGTGAGCTGGCCGGTCACGCCGCCGCGATCACCGCGGCGCGCACCGCCGCCGCGTCCCGGCTGGCCGAGGCGACGACGGCGGAACTCGCCGGGCTCGCCATGAAGGACGCGACGTTGCAGGTCGGCGTGCAGCCGCGGCCCGCTGCCGACACCGGGCCGGTGCTCGAGGTCGGCGGGCGGCGCTGCCAGGCCGGGTCGAGCGGCGTCGACGAGGTCGAGATCCGGCTCGTCCCGCACGCCGGGGCGGTGGCACAGCCGCTGCACAAGGGCGCCTCCGGCGGCGAGCTGTCCCGGGTCATGCTGGCCCTGGAGGTCGCGCTCGCCGGCGCCGACCCGGTGCCGACCATGGTGTTCGACGAGGTCGACGCCGGCGTCGGCGGCCGGGCCGCGGTGGAGATCGGCCGCCGGCTCGCGCAGCTCGCGGCCCGCCACCAGGTCATCGTCGTCACACACCTGCCGCAGGTCGCGGCGTACGCCGACCGGCACCTCGTGGTGCAGAAGGCGTCCGGGGCGGGCGTCACCCGCTCCAGCGTGCGGCGGCTCACCGAGGAGGAGCGCACCGGGGAGCTGGCACGGATGCTGGCCGGGATGGACGACACGGACACCGGCCGCGCGCACGCCGAGGAGCTGCTGAGCGCCGCGACCGCGCACCGGGAGGCCGACCGCGCGGCGGCACGGCCCGCGGACCTG
>NZ_WWFY01000657.1:0-3215 GCF_009864975.1 Pseudonocardia sp. SID8383 | reverse complement strand
CGAACTCGCGGCGGGCCGCGTCGGTCGCGGCGGCCAGCACCGCCTCGCCCCGCTCGTCGTCCGCCACCGGGCCAGCCTGCCACGCGGGGCCGTCGGACGACCGCCGGACGAACCGGAGGGCCCACCCGTCCCGCCGCGGGTTGCGCACCGCCGGCCCCCGGGGATGATCAGCGCGTGCTCTACATCGGACCGGTGGAGATCCCCGGGTCGGACGACCACGAGGGGTTCGTCAGCGCGGACACCGCCGACGGCCGCGCGACGGGGATCTGGAGCGACGCACGCCGCGTCCCGGCCGTCGCCTACCGTGCGGCCTGCGAGTGCGGCTGGCGCGACGACGTGGCGTTCGTCCCGGACCGGCTCGGCCACTCCGCGGCGCTGCGCGCGTTCGTGGACCACCACTTCAGCCCGGTCACCGGCGCCCCCGCGCTCGATTCGGTGCGGCACTTCCTCCCGGCCTGGGCCGCCGTCGTCGTCGCGCGGGAGCTCGCGCCCGCGATGGCCTGAACGCCCGGTTCGTGCACCTGCGGCCGGTTGTCGGCAGACTGCGAGGATGTCCGCCCCACACCGCCACGCCGCCCCCGACGTCACCCGCTCCACCCCCGTCCTGGCCCTGCGGGTGCTCGCGACCGCGTCGGTCGTCGTCCTGGCCTGGCAGTTCGTGACCGCCGCCGGCCTGTTCACCGGCGGCGACGTCGGCCCGCACGGCACCGGCGCGATCGTGCTGCACGTCGTCACCGGGCTCGCCGCGGCGGCCGCGGTGTGGCTCTGTGTCGTCACCGCCGGAGCGTGGTGGCCGTCGGTCCTCGCCGCGGCTGTCTTCGCGTTCACCTTCGTCCAGGCGTGGTTCGGCGACATCGCGGGGCTGATCGTGCACGTGCCCGGGGCGATGGCACTCGTCGCCGGGTCGGTGTGGCTGGTCGCCTGGTCGTTCCTCCGGGCCGGCTGACCGGCCCGGACGGCCGGTGACGTGGGTCACCCGAACCACGTGGCCGCTCCGTCCGAACCCGACCGGGGTGGTCTGTCCGATTCGGCGCGCGCGATCACGACGCCCCCCATACCCTCGACAGACCCGGCCCGGTCGTGCCCTCGGCCCCCGACCGGGTCCGGACGCCGACGTCCGGCCGCTCACCACCCCAGGCGACCCGACGGGAGGCCGCGCGATGTTCGTGGAGACCGGGCAGGACCGGCGGCTCGAGCACGTCCCCACCCACCCGGACTGGGTCGCGGAGATCCGCGGCCGGGTCCGGGCCCACGTCGACGAGACCGTGCGGCTCCGGTGCGCCGAGCACGTGCACTCGATGCGCGGTGCGGACTTCGTCGCCGGGGTCCTGAGCGACTTCGTCGGCCGAGGCAAGTACCTGCGGTCGATGTTCGGCTACCTGGGCTGGCGGGCCGCGGCCCCGGACTCCCCCGCCGCGTTGGCGGCCGTGTCCGGGCTGGAGCTGCTGCACGCCTTCGCCCTGCTCCAGGACGACGTCATGGACCGTTCGCAGTTGCGCCGCGGCCGGCCGACGGTGCACGTCCAGCTCGCCTCCTGGCACCGCGGCCAGGGCATGTCCGGCTGCCCGGACCGGTTCGGCGAGTCCGGCGCGGTGCTGCTGGGCGACCTGTGCCTGGTGTGGGCCGAGCAGGCGATGCGTGAGAGCGGGCTGCCGCGTGCGGTGCTCGACCGCGGCTGGCCGCGCTACGACGAGATGCGCTCGGAGCTGGCCGTCGGGCAGTTCGCCGACCTGCTCAACGAGGCCCGCCGCGTCCCCACCCTCGACGAGGTGATGGACGTGCTGCGCCGCAAGTCCGGCAACTACACCGTCCGGCGCCCGCTGGAGCTCGGCGCCGCGATGGCCGGGGCCACACCGGAGCTGCTCGCGGCACTCGGCGACTACGGGACGATGGTCGGCGAGGCCTTCCAGATGCGCGACGACGTGCTGGGCGTGTTCGGTACCGACGCCACCGGCAAGTCCGCGGGCGACGACCTGGCCGAGCGCAAGGCCACCAGCCTGGTCGTGCTGGCCCGCGAGGTCGCCGGACCGGCCACCCGGGGCGCCCTCGACGCGCTGCTGCACGGCTCCGACGAGGCCGACGGCCCGGTCGACGTCGCCGCGGCGCGGGTGGCGATCGAGTCGACCGGGGCCCGCCGCCGCATCGAGGAGCTCATCGCCACCCGGGTGCAGGGTGCGCTGCGGCTGGTCGACGGCGCGGTCGCCGACGGGGTGCTCGGCGACGACGTCGCCGCGGTGCTGCGCGCGATGGCCGTGCGCTGCGCCGACCGGGTCTCCTGACCGGGGTCGGCCCCCGCGAGTGGCTGCGGTGCAACAGGATGCGACCCGACGCGCCGTGCGACGCCGGCGGTCCTAGGCTCGCGGACATGGTCGACCGTTCCCCGTCCCGTCCCACCCGCCCCGGAACCGTCGGCCGTGCGGGCCTGCCCCGCGAGCAGGTTCCCTCGCACTTCGACGACGGCGCGGCCGACTACGACCGCCTGGTCGGGATGAACCCCGGCTACCACGACCACCTGCGCGCGTCCGCGGCCCGGATGCGGCTCCCCCGTGACGGCGCCGGGCTGCGCCTGCTCGACGCGGGCTGCGGCACCGGGGCCTCCACCGCGGCGCTGCTCGGGGTCGCCCCGCGCGCCGAGATCGTCGCCGTCGACGCCTCGGCCGGGATGCTCGAGCGCGCCCGCACCAAGCCGTGGCCGGCGTCGGTGCGGTTCGTGCACTCCACCGCCGAGACCCTCGCCGAGAACGGGGTCGAGGGACCGTTCGACGGGATCCTCGCCGCCTACCTGCTGCGCAACCTCGACGACCCGGACGCCCAGCTGCGCCGCTTCCACGACCTGCTGCGCCCGGGCGGGGTGCTCGCGCTGCACGAGTACTCGGTCGCCGACTCCCCCCGCGCCCGGCTGTCCTGGCACGCGGTCTGCTGGGGGATCATCATGCCGCTCGGCCGGATGACGACCGGCGAGACCGCGCTGTACCGGCACCTGTGGCGCAGCGTGAACACCTTCGACGGCATCGGCCGCCTGCGCGACCGGGTGCGCGCCGCCGGGTTCGACGCCGTGCAATCCGAGACCATGACCGGCTGGCAGAACGGCGTCGTGCACACCGTGCTCGGGACGCGGTCGTGACCGCCCGCCCGACCGACCCGCGCCGCGTCCGCCACGAGCCCGCCGGTGGCCTCGGCGACGCCGGGCAGCTGGGGCGGCGGCCGCGGGCGGT
>NZ_WWFY01000656.1:0-3932 GCF_009864975.1 Pseudonocardia sp. SID8383 | reverse complement strand
CGCCGGGCACGTGGACGGCGCGACGCTGCTGCTGGAACCGGGCCGCGCGCTGGTCGCCCCGGCCGGGGTGCTGCGCGCCCGGGTGCTGCGCGTGTCCCGCCGCCCGGGCGTGGACCACCGCCGCTGGGTCTACCTCGACGTCGGCCGCTACCAGGGTCTCGCCGAGACCGAGGGCGAGGCGATCGCCTATCCGCTGCGCGTGCCCGGGCGCAGCGGCCCGCGCGGACCGGTCGTCGTCGCGGGCCCCACCTGTGACGGCGACGACGTCCTCTACCGCCGCACCCCGGTCGCGCTGCCGCTGGACCTGGCCGCGGGCGACGTGGTCGACCTGCTCGGGGCCGGCGCCTACACCTCGAGCTACGCCTCGGTCGGGTTCAACGGGTTCGGCCCGCTGGAGGTGCTCGTCGCGGGGGAGGGGGCGTCGCTCCCACATCCCGGTTAACGTGTCCGGACGTGTCATCCTCCACCTCGCCGATCATGTCCGTGCCCGCCGCCGCGGCCGGAGAACTGCATCCGGCCGTCGGGCTCGGGACGGGCGCACCCGCGCTGCCCAGCACGTCGTCACCGGTCGGCAGACACGTCCTGGCCGAGCTCGGTGGCATCGCCCCCGAGATCCTCGACGACTGCGACCGCCTGCGCAGCGACCTGACCGCCGCGCTGACCGAGGCCGGGGCCCAGGTCCGCCAGGTGGTCGTCGAACGGTTCGAGCCGCAGGGGGCGACCGTCGTCGCGGTCCTGGCCGAGTCGCACGCCTCGATCCACACCTGGCCCGAGCACGGCGGCATGCACGTCGACGTGTTCACCTGCGGCGAGAGCGCCGACCCGGTCGACGCCGTGCGCCGCCTCGCCGAGCGTGTCGGCGCGACCGACACCGCGCTGCAGGTCGTGGACCGCGGCGGCGCCCCGCGCACCGTCACCGAGCCCCTCTCGCCCGGCCTGACCCGGCGCTGGGACCTCGGCCGGGTCCACCACGTCGCGCACACCGGGTTCCAGCACGTCGTGGTCGCCGACACCGCGCACGGCGTCACCCTCTTCTGCGACGACGAGCGCCAGTCCACCGAGCACACCCAGCTCACCTACCACGAGGCGCTGGTGTGGCCCGGCGCCCTGCTGGCCCGCGAGCTGGACCGGGTGCTGATCGTCGGCTCCTCCGAGGGTGTCGCGTCGGAGATGGCGGTCGCTGCCGGTGCGAGCCGGGTCGACCACGTCGACATCGACACCGAGGCCGTCCGGATCTGTGCCGAGCACCTGCCCTACGGCTACACCCCCGAGTCCCTCGCCGCGGCCGAGCGCGGCGACGGCCCGGTGCACCTGACCTACGGCGACGGTCGGCAGTTCGTCCTGGAATCCGACGAGCACTGGGACCTGGTGGTCGTCGACCTGCCCGACGAGCGCCCCGACGAGCCCGACGCCCAGATCAACCGGCTCTACGAGGAGGACTTCGTCCGCGCCTGCGCGCAGCGGCTCACCCCCGGCGGGGTCCTGGTGTTCCAGGCGGGCAGCCCGGCGGTGTGGCGGGACGCGACGCTGCGCTCGGCCTGGCAGCGCTTCGCCGCGGTGTTCGGCGAGACCGGCGGGCGCGGGGTCTACATCGGCTGCGAGGAGCACGAGTGGGCCTTCCTCGCCGGTGTCCGCGAGCCGATGGACGACCCCGGCGCGGTCGCCGCCGGGCGGCTCGCGTCGATGCCGTCGCAGCCGGAGCTCTGGGACGCGACCGCGCTGCGGCACCGCCTGGTGGCACCGCTGTCGCTGCGCAGGCTCACCGACTGAGCGAGCCCCGCCCACGGTGCGTGACGGGCCGGGTCGGACCCGGCCCGTCACGTGCGCCGAACGGGGCGTAACCGGTCGGCGACGATGATCGTTGGTCGGTCAGGACCGGCGTGCCCACGCCGGCGACGTCCGACCGGAGGTCCGAGAGCCCGTGCGCCGTCCCCGTCCGTCCCGGTGGCTCGCCGTGGCGACCATGACCCTGCTGAGCTCGGCGGGGATGAGCGCCCTCGCGCCCGCGCAGGCGGAGGCGCCGACCACGTTCGCCGAGACCACGCTGTCCGCGCGCAACCTCGACACCGCCCCGGTCGGGCGCTTCGTCGCCCTGGGCGACTCCTACGCCGCAGGCCCGCTGGTCCCGGTGCAGCAGGGCACGCCGTCCGGGTGCCTGCGCTCCAACCAGAACTACCCGTCGGTGCTCGCGCGCTCGGCCGGCATCGGCCGCTTCACCGACGTGTCCTGCAGCGGCGCGACGACCGAGGACATGACCGCCCCGCAGCAGGTCCAGGCCGGGCCGAACCCGCCGCAGCTCGACGCCCTCGACGGCTCCGAGTCGCTGGTCACCCTGACCATCGGCGGCAACGACATCGGCTTCTCCGGGATCATCGGCGAGTGCGTGCGCCGCTCCTCGGCGAACCTGTTCGGCGCGGCCTGCAAGGACTTCTACACCGCGGGCGGCACCGACCAGCTCGCCGAGCGGATCGACGACACCGAGTCCAAGGTCTCCGACGTGCTCGCGACGATCCGCGACCGGTCGCCCGCCGCACGGGTCGCCGTCGTCGGGTACCCGTCGATCCTCCCGGACACCGGTCCCGGCTGCTACCCGGTCATCCCGTTCAGCCCGGGCGACACCGCCTACCTGCGCGAGACCGAGAAGAAGCTCAACGCGATGCTGGCCGACGCCGCCCGCGACGCCGGTGTCGACTACGTCGACACCTACACCCCGACCATCGGTCACGACGCCTGCACGCTGCCCGGCGTGAAGTGGGTCGAGGGCCTGGTCCCGACCTCGCCCGCCGCGCCGGTGCACCCCAACGCCCAGGGGATGCGCGCGATGGCCGCGGCCGCCGGTGACGTGCTCGGCATCCGGGTCGCCCGGCCCACCTCGCTGCCGGTCCCGGGGGCGACCAACCCGGTGCCGACCGAGTCGCTGCCGCCGCAGGCCCGCACCGCGAACTGAGGTAGGGACCTCCGGCACGCGGTGCGTGTCAGACTCGCACCGTGACGGGGACGGTCGAGCGGGGACGACGTCTGCCGGTGCCGGCCCGGTGGGGCGAGCTGCGGACGTGGGCGGCCGCGGTCGACCCGGGCCACACCCGGCTGCACCTGGCCTCGGTCGCGACCGCGGCGATGCTGCTGGCCGCGGTCGCCGCGAGCGTGCTGCGTGCTCTGACCGGGCAGCCGATCACGATCGTGCTGTTCTCCGTGGTGCTGGCGATGATCAGCAACCTGGCGGTGAACGAGAACGACCTGCGGCGACGGCGGGTCACCACCGCCCTGATGGTCGTGCCCGCCGCGGCGTCGGCGACGGTGTCCGCGCTGCTGTCGACGAACCGGGTCGCGGCCGACGTCGTGTTCGTCCTGGTCATGATGATCGCCGTCGCGGTCAGGCGGTACGGGCCGCGCGGGGTCGCGCTCGGCATGGCGGCGTTCATGCCGTTCTTCTTCGTGCAGTTCCTGCACGCCGGCCCCGGCGAGCTGCCGTTCCTGCTGGCCGGGGTGGTGATCGGCATCGGCAGCACCTTCCTGCTGCGCTGCCTGGTGTTCACCCGCCGCTCCGAGGCCGTGCTGGACGCGCTGTTCCGGGCGTTCGAGGCGCGGCTGCACGCGCTGCTGCTCACCGCCGTCGAGGCGGTCGAGAACGCCGACGGCGAGCCCGACCTCGACCCGCTGGTGCGCGCCCAGGCCCGGCTCAACGAGACCGCGCTGCTGGTGACCGACCGGCTCGACGACACCGACAGCGGCACCGACACCGGCCCCGACGCCGTGGCCGGGCCCGTCGCGGGCCTGCGGCAGTGGATCATCGACTCCGAGCTCGCCGCCGAACGGGTCGCCATGTCGGTCCGCCGGTCGGTCGAGCACCACGACCCGATCCCCGACGGCGACCGCGCCGAGCTGGCCGAGGGGTTGCGGGCCCTCGCCGCGGCCACCGCCGTCGGGACGCC
>NZ_WWFY01000655.1:0-4969 GCF_009864975.1 Pseudonocardia sp. SID8383 | reverse complement strand
AACGTCGTCGCCGGTCCGGCTGGTGCGGTACTGCTGGACTGGGGCAACGCCCGCGTCGCGGTGGGGTCGCTCGACGTCGTGGTGCTGGCCGCGCCTCCGGCAGGGGGTCCGGCCGACGCGCCGTCGGCGCCGGTGCCCGCGGTCTACCGGGAGACCCTGCACAGCGCGCTCGGCGCGCCGGACCCGCCCGCCATGGTCGCGGTGGAGACGGCGTGGGCGCGGGCGGCGGCGCACGTGCAGTACCTGCCGTTCGCCGCCGACCACCAGGACCCCGACCGGGTCACCTCGATGGTCCGGGTGGCCGCCGCGGCCCTCGACGAACTGGGCGCCCTGCTCGCCGAGGCCCGCCGCGGCTGATCCCGGCGAGGACCGGAGCGTCAGCCCCGGGGCTTCGCCGTGCGACGCAGCCGGGTGTTGACGAACTCGCCCATGCCCCAGCGGCCCAGCTCGCGACCGAAGCCGGAGCGCTTCACCCCGCCGAAGGGCAGCCCGGGCAGCGTCGTGCCGTGCTCGTTGACGTAGGCCATGCCCACCTCGAGCCGGTCGGCGATCTCCTGCGCGCGCTCGATGTCACCGCTCCACACCGACCCGCTGAGCCCGTAGCTCACGTCGTTGGCCAGTGTGACCGCCTCGTCGACCGAGTCGACGCCGTACACCACGGCCACCGGTCCGAAGATCTCCTCGGAGTAGGCGTCCATGTCCTTCGTGACGCCGGTCAGTACGGCCGGGCGGAGGAACGCGCCGTCGCCGTCGGGTACCTCGCCGCCGGTGTGCAGGGTGGCGCCCTGCTCGACGGCGCGGCGCACCTGCTCGGCGACGCCGTCGCGCGCCGCGACCGAGGACAGCGGGCCGAGCCGGGTGCCGGAGTCGGTCGGGTCGCCGTGCTCGGTGGCCTCGAACGTCGAGACCAGCACCGACACGAACTCCTCGACCTTGTCGGTCGGCACGATCATCCGCTTCGGGGAGTTGCAGGCCTGACCGCCGTTCATCAGGCGGGCCCGGGCGGCGACCTTCGCGGTGCGGGCGACGTCGGCGTCGTCGAGGACGATGAACGCGTCCGACCCGCCCAGCTCCAGGACGGCCTTCTTCAGGTTGCGCCCCGCCGTCTCGGCGACCGAGGCCCCGGCCCGCTCGCTGCCGGTCAGCGAGATCCCCTGGATCCGCGGGTCGGCGATCATGTCGGCGATCTGCTCGTTGGTCGCGTAGACGTTGACGTAGACGTCGTCGGGGACACCCGCGGTGTGGAAGATCTCGTCCATCACCTCGGCCGAGGCGGCACAGATCGGGGCGTGCTTGAGGACGATCGTGTTCCCGACGACCAGGTTCGGCGCAACGAACCGCGCCACCTGGTAGTACGGGAAGTTCCACGGCATGACCCCGACCAGCGGTCCGATCGGTTCGGTCTGCACCACCGACTCCTGCGCGCCCTGCGGGTCCAGGGTCTCCCGGGTCAGCAGGTCCGGGCCGTGCTCGGCGTACCAGCGGTAGATCGACGCGGCCAGTGCGACCTCGCCCGCGGCCTCCTTGACGGGCTTGCCCATCTCGGTCGCGATCAACGCGGCCAGCTCGTCGCTGCGGGCCTCGTAGGCCTCGGCCACCCGGACCAGGATCTGTGCCCGGTCGGCGGCCGGGGTCGCGCGCCACCCGGGGTAGGCGTCGGTGACGCGGCCCAGGACGTCGGAGACCGCCGCGTCGTCGAGCTCGGGGAACGTCCTCTCGGTCTTCCCGGTGGCGGGGTTCGTGGTCACGTAGGCAGTCATGGTGTCCTTCCGTCGCGGGGTGGCGCGGGTCGCGCTCCTGCCCGACGGATGTCCGTCGCAGGGGGTCCGGCAAACATCGGGTCCGCCTCGTCACTCCACGCCGGCCGCGGGGCACCGCCGCGCCGCGGCCACCGCCTCCGGCTGAGACGGCGGCCGGGAGCGCTGCTCAGCGGCCGACGTTGCGCTGCAGGTGCGCCGGGTAGCGCTCCCCGGCCACCGCGGACGCCGGTGCGGCCGCCTCGATCTCGGCCAGCTCGTCCGCTGACAGCTCCAGCGCGGCGGCCTCGACGTTCTGCTCCAGGTAGGTCCGCCGCTTGGTCCCCGGGATCGGTACGACGTGCTCCCCGCGGCTCTGCACCCAGGCCAGCGCGAGCTGCCCGGCGGTGACCCCGCGGCGCTGCGCGATGGCGGTCAGCGCCTCGACGATGGCCAGGTTCGCGGCCATGTTCTCGTCGGAGAAGCGGGGCAGGCCGCGGCGCATGTCGCCCTCGCCGAGCTGCCCGGTCGAGGTGATCGCGCCGGTCAGGAAGCCGCGCCCGAGCGGGGAGAACGGCACGACGCCGACGCCCAGCTCGGCGCACGTCGGAGCGACCGACTCCTCGATGTCGCGTGTCCACAGCGACCACTCCGACTGCACCGCGGCGGGCGGGTGCACGGCGTGGGCGCGGCGGACGGTGTCCGCGCCGCACTCGGAGAGCCCGTAGTGGCGGATCTTCCCCTCCTCGATCAGCCCGGCGAGCGCGCCGACGGTCTCCTCGATCGGCGTGTCCGGGTCGACGCGGTGCTGGTAGTAGAGGTCGATGTGGTCGACGCCCAGGCGCTGCAGCGACTCCTCGGCGCACCGCCGCACGTAGGCCGGGTCGCCCTGCGCGCCCTGGTTGCCCTGCGCGTCGCGCACGATGCCGAACTTCGTCGCCAGGACCACGCGGTCGCGGCGGTCGGCGATCGCGGCGCCCACGAGCTCCTCGTTGGCGCCGTCGCCGTAGACGTTCGCGGTGTCGAGCAGGGTGACGCCCAGGTCGAGGGCGCGGTGGATGGTCGCGATCGACTCGGCGCGGTCGGAGGTGTCGCCGTAGGCCTGGCTCATGCCCATACAGCCCAGGCCCTGGGCGGAGACGGTGAGATCGCCGAGTCGACGGGTTCCGAGGCCGGTTCCGGTAGCCATGACAACCAACCTAGACGCGAACGGCCCCGGTCCGCAGGAGAGCGGACCGGGGCCGTCGTGCGTGCCGGGGTCAGGGGATGCGGCGGACCGCCCCGGTGTCGGCGCTGGTCGCCAGGTGGGCGTAGGCGCGCAGCGCCTTCGACACGACGCGCTGCCGGTCGACCGGCTGCCACGGCCGCTCCGAGGACTCCATCTTGGCGCGCCGGTCGGCGAGCGTCTCGGCATCGACCAGCAGCTCCAGCGACCGGGCGCGGACGTCGAGCCGGATCCGGTCGCCGTTCTCCACCAGGCCGATCGTGCCGCCGGCGGCCGCCTCGGGGGAGATGTGGCCGACCGAGATGCCCGACGAGCCGCCGGAGAAGCGGCCGTCGGTGATCAGGGCGCAGACCTTGCCCAGCCCGGCGCCCTTGAGGAACGCCGTCGGGTGCAGCATCTCCTGCATGCCCGGCCCGCCCGAGGGGCCCTCATAGCGGATGACCAGCACGTCGCCGGGCTTGATCTCCTTCTTGAGGATCGCCGAGACGGCGTCCTCCTGGCTCTCCAGCACGACGGCCGGGCCCTCGAACTCCCAGATGTCCTCCGGGATGCCCGCGGTCTTGATCACGGCGCCGTCGATCGAGAGGTTGCCGCGCAGCACGGCCAGGCCGCCGTCGGCGGAGTAGGCGTGCTCCAGGTCGCGGATGCAGCCGCCCGCGGCGTCGGTGTCCAGGCTCGACCAGCGGTTCTCCGTCGAGAACGCCTGCGTGGTCCGGACCCCGCCCGGCGCGGCGTGGTAGAGCTCGACCGCGGTCTCCGACGGTGCCCCGGAGCGGATGTCCCACTCGGTGAGCCACTGCTCCAGCGACGGCGAGTGCACCGTGTGCACCCCGGTGTTGAGCAGCCCGGCCCGCCACAGCTCGCCCAGCAGCGCGGGGATGCCACCGGCTCGGTGGACGTCCTCCATGTGGTAGTCCGAGTTCGGCGCGACCTTGCTCAGGCACGGCACCCGCCGGGAGACCGCATCGATCGCGGCGAGGTCGAAGTCGATCTCGCCCTCCTGGGCCGCGGCCAGGATGTGCAGCACCGTGTTGGTGGAACCGCCCATCGCGACGTCGAGCGCCATCGCGTTCTCGAACGCCTCGCGGGTGGCGATGTTGCGGGGCAGCGCGGACGCGTCGTCGTCGCGGTACCAGCGGGTGGCCAGGTCCATCACGGTGCGCCCGGCGTTCAGGAACAGCTCGCGGCGCGCGGCGTGGGTGGCCAGGGTGGAGCCGTTGCCCGGCAGGGAGAGCCCGAGCGCCTCGGTGAGGCAGTTCATCGAGTTCGCGGTGAACATCCCGGAGCACGACCCGCAGGTCGGGCAGGCCGAACGCTCGACCTCGGCGAGCCCCGCGTCGTCCACCTCGGACGACGCCGACGCCGAGATCGCGGTGATCAGGTCGGTGGGTGCCTGCGCGACCCCGCCGACGACGACCGCCTTGCCTGCCTCCATCGGCCCGCCGGAGACGAACACGGTCGGGATGTTGAGCCGCATCGCGGCGTTCAGCATGCCCGGGGTGATCTTGTCGCAGTTGGAGATGCAGACCAGGGCGTCGGCTGCGTGGCCGTTGACCATGTACTCGACCGAGTCGGCGATGATCTCGCGGCTGGGCAGCGAGTAGAGCATCCCGCCGTGGCCCATCGCGATGCCGTCGTCGACGGCGATCGTGTTGAACTCCTTGGCGACCCCGCCCGCCTCCTTGATCGCGCCCGCGACGAGGTCACCCATGTCCTTGAGGTGCACGTGGCCGGGGACGAACTGGGTGTAGGAGTTGGCGATCGCGACGATCGGCTTGCCGAAGTCGTCGTCGCCCATGCCGGTCGCGCGCCAGAGCGAACGCGCTCCGGCGGCGTTGCGGCCGTGGGTGGTGACGCGGGAACGCAGGGCGGGCATCGGTCTTCTCCAGCCGGGTCTTCCGTGGTGGTTCCTGAGGGCCCCCGGTGGGCGCGTCGCGAAGCGTGGGCACGAGCCGCCCGGGGGGTGCGGCGCGACGGCGGCGGGGCGGGTCGCGTCCCGCCGGCCGGC
>NZ_WWFY01000654.1:0-5358 GCF_009864975.1 Pseudonocardia sp. SID8383 | reverse complement strand
CCGGGGTGGGGGCGGTGCTGGTGGCGCGCCGGGCCCGCCGTCCGCGCCGCTCCCGGTACCCCGGGGCGGTCTGACCCGGGCCGGTCGGGGTCAGTGGCTCCCGAGCCCGGCGCGCACCCGCATCAGGGCGAAGCCCAGCAGGTTCCGGCCGGGCCAGCGGTCCGGCGCGCCGAGGTCGGGGTCGTCGGCGGCCAGGCCGATGCCCCAGATCCGGTCGACGGGGGAGGCCTCGACGAGCACCGCGTCGCCGGTGCCCAGCAGGGCCGCGGTGAGCCGCTCGGCGGAGCGGAACTTCGCCCGGTTGCCCTCGACGACGACCTCGACCCGGCGCGCGGCCCACACCTGCGAGTCGAAGCCCCGGACCTCGCGCCCGGCCCGCTTGGCGGTGTCCGGGTCGTCGTCGGACAGGACGCGGTCCAGCGCGTCGTCGTCGCCGAAGGTACGGGCCTTGGCCGCCATCATCCAGTGCTCGGCGGTGGCGTAGCGGACCCCGTCGACGACGAACGGCGACGGATGCCACTGGCTCAGCACGTGCACGTCGCCCGGGGCGGGCTCGGAACCCCAGAACGGGACGAACCGCGGGCGCGCCCCCGCCGCGACGGCGGCCCGCAGGGATGCGACGTCGGTCGGGGCGTCCTCGCTCACGCCCTCCGATCCTAGGGCGTCGGCGGGGCGGCCGCGTCGGCCAGCGCGGACAGCAGGTCGGCCGCGCCCACTCGTCGCTCGGGCGGGACCCGGCCCAGCAGGTCGGCGACCGCGGCGCGACGGTGGGCGTCGACCTCGCGGATCAGCTCCCGTCCGGCCGGGGTGAGCTCGACGAGCAGGTGCCGCCGGTCGTCCGGGTCGGGGCGGCGTTCGACCAGGCCGGCCCGCCCGAGACGCACGAGCACCCGGGTGGCGTTCGACGGGTGGACGTCGAGTTCACGACCGACCGCGGTGACGTTGGTGCGCCCCGCGTCCGCGATCAGCATGAGGACCCGCAGCTGGGGCACGGTCACGGCGTCCCCGGCCGCCGCCACCGCGCGCACGCTGATGCCGGTGAACGCGCGCGCGAGCGCCAGGCCCGCCTCCACCGTCGCGCCGTCCGGGGGATCCCGATCTCGGCCGTGTGCGTCGGTCATCCCGTCCACCTCCCTCACCGGCGATCTTTACTCCGCGCTGACCGATGCGTCGATCAATCTTTGCCATTGCACAACTACTGCGCAAGCGCAACAATAGGGACGTCGAAGGGAGAGTTCCATGAAGGTGTCGGACATCCTGCGGATCAAGGGCGACACGGTGCACACCGCGTTGTCGTGGAACACCATCGCCGAGGCCGCGACCCGGCTCGCCGGTCCGCCGGCGATCGGCGCGCTCGTCGTCTCCGACGACGGCCGTCGCGAACGCGTCGACGGCATCGTCTCCGAACGCGACATCGTGCGCCGGCTCGCCACCGACGGCGCGGGCCTGCTGGATCTCACCGTCGCCGACGTCATGACCCGGCACGTCGTGACCTGTTCGCCGGAGGACTCGCTCACCGAGGCCATGGGTCTGATGAACCGCTGGCGTCACCGCCACCTGCCCGTCGTCGACGACGGACGGCTCGTCGGGATGATCAGCATCGGTGACGTCGTCAAGCAGCGGCTGGCCGAGATGAGCACCGAGGCCGGGGTGCTGCGCGACATCTACCTCGCCTCGCACTGACCCCGCCCCGGTCGTCCCCGGTGTGACGTGACCGTTTCGCCGGGAACGACCGGGGTGTGCCGTGCGTTGGACCGGACATGACTGCAGCGAGTGCCACCGCAGGTCGCCGCGCCGGCCGCACGGCCGCGTTCGCGACACTCTTCCGTGCCCTCACCCGTCGCGGCCGCCCCGGCGAGCCCGGACCCGTCGAACGGTTCCGGGCGCTGCCCGCCATGGCCGGCGACGCCTGGCGCGGCACCTACCCGCACCTCGGCAAGGGCCGGGTCGCGCTGTTCCTGATGGCCCTGGCCTACCTGGTGTCGCCGGTCGACCTGGTGCCCGAGGCGTTCCTGACCGTGTTCGGCCTCGGCGACGACGCGGTCGTCGCGATGTGGCTGGGCGGGGCCCTGCTGGTCGAGGCCGACCGCTACCTGGGGTGGCGGCGGACCGCACCGGTCGTCGTCGACGGTCAGGCGCAGGTCGACCGCACGTAGTCCCGGATCCGCTGCGACGCGGCCTGGTAGTCCGGGTCCGCCCGGTCCTGCGCGATCTCCGGGTCACGGGCGACGGCGAGGGTGTCCCCGCCGTTGGCCTCCAGCAGGTCGAGCTGACGCTCGACGAGCTGGTCCACCCGCTCGAAGTCCGCGCGGATCTCCTGCGGTGCGAGCGAGGTGACCTGCTGGTTGGCCTGCCGGACGTTCGCGGTGACCTCGCCGACATCGGAGATCGAGCGGCCGATGCCCACCCCGCTGAACGGCTGGGTGGCGGTGCGGCTCGCCTCGACGGCGTCGCAGAAAGGGCTGGACGGGCGGTTCTGGGTCGTGACGACCGTGCGGGACGACGAACCCGGCTGGGTCGCCAGCGAGCTGCCGCAGCCCGCCACCAGGAGCAGGGCCAGTGCCGCCGGGACGAGCAGTCCTGGCCGCCGTACAGCCGTCATCCCCGATCCTCCACTCACCGGCCGGGAAGGTGCCCGCGCCGCGAGGGGAAGTCTAGGGCGCGTGGTGTGAGGTGGATGTCGGCGGTGGGTCGGCGGCGCGGACGCGGATCGCGTCAGCCTGCGAGGACCGTCCGCAGCACCGCGGGCCGGTCGGTGATGATCCGGTCCACCCCGGTGGCCGCGATCCGCCGCATGTCGTCGGGGTCGTCGACCGTGTACGTCCCGGTCTGCATCCCGCGCGCCGCGACTTCCGCGACCAGCGCGGCGTCGACGACCTCGAACGACGGGTTGATCTGGGTGACCCCGTGGGCGGCGGCGTCGTCGAGCTGCGCCGCGGTCGGGCGCCCGTCGAACAGCCATCCGGCCGGGACCTCCGGGGCGGCCTCGGCGAAGCTGCGCATCACGTCGTGGTCGAAGGACTGCACGACGACCCCGCGCCGGCCGTCGAGCTCGTAGGCGACCTCCTTCTCCATTCCCGGGTACCGCGCCGGGCCCTTCAGCTCGACCAGCAGGTCCGCGCGACCGCGGAGCCGGTCGGTGAACTCCCCGAGGGTGGGGATGCGCTCCCCTGCGGAGGCGGGGGAGAACCACGACCCGGCGTCGAGACGGCGCAGCTCGGCGAGGGTGAACGCGCCGACCGGTGCGATGGCGCGGGTGGGGAAGACCTGTGCGACGTCGGTGGTGCGGGCCAGCGTGGCGTCGTGGACGAGCACGAGGTGACCGTCCGCGGTGCGCTGGACGTCGACCTCGACGGCGTCGGCCCGCTGGGCCAGCGCCTCGTCGGCGGCGGCGAGGGTGTTCTCCGGGGCGTCGGCGGAGGCGCCGCGGTGCGCGACGACCTCCGGACCGGGCCGGGGACGGTCGGAGTCGGCGAGGGCGGACGTGGCCGTCGCGAGGAGGGCGGCGGGGACGAGGAGGGTTCCGGGCAGGCGTCGCACGAGGTGGGTCCTCAGGATCGGGGGCGGTGCCTGGGAACCATCGTGGCGTGGCCGGTCCGGCCGATGTCGAGCGGGTGTCCGCCGGGGGACGAGCGGGCGAGGACCTGGTGGTCAGGGGAGGGTGACGGCCGCCTCGAACGCGGGCAGGTAGCCGTCGCGGTAGCCCTGGGCGGTCGGGTGGTAGACCGCCGGGGCCGACGCGGGCGGGGGCGTGATCCACGGGTCGGCGGAGCAGATCCCGTGCCCGGCGAACGCGGCACGGACGTCGACGAACCGGCCCCGGAACCGCCCTGCCGCGTCGGCCAGGGCGGCGTCGAGGGTGTCGGCGGCCCGGTTCAACGCCTCCCGGCGGACGGCGTTCGGGACGCCGGGGACGTCGCAGTCGGCGCCCGGCTCGAACAGCCGCGGGTAGCCCAGGACCAGGATCGTCGCGCCGGGGGCCTGCAGCCGGACCCCGACGATGGTCGAGATCAGCCCGCCGGGCGCGACCCAGCGGGCGGCACGCTCCCCGCCCCGGACGGCGCGCAGGCAGGTCTCGTCGTCGCGGGCGGTGCTGCAGGCGGCCAGGACCGGACCGAACCCGGTGTCGTTGCCGCCGACGGTGATCGTCACCAGGGTGGTGTCGGCGGAGACGGTGCGCACCTGCCGGGCGATCACCTCGCCGCTGGTGGCGCCGCTGCACGCGACGCTGACGAACGACGCCGGGTCGTGCCGGGCCGCCCACAGCGCCGGGTAGGACGCGGTGCTGCGCCGGCAGTCGCCGGTGGCCGGGTCCGGCCGGGCCCCGACGCCCGCGGCGTAGGAGTCACCGAGCGCGACGTACCGGACGGGGGCGGCGGCCGCGGTGGCCGGTGCCGGGGCGGCGAGGGCCGCCGGCGCCAGGACGACCAGCAACGCGCACGTCAGCAGGGGGACCAGGAGGCGGCGCACCCGTCCAGACAACCCCCGCGGCACCGTGGCGGCAATCCGGGCACCGGGTGAGCGGGTGCACGCGCCGTCGACGACGAGGTGCGCCGAACGGGTCCCGGGCCGGCCGCGTCCGCGGAGCGCGCCTCGGGGAGCCGCCGCGCACACGCCCTCACTGTGGGTGAGGGGGTGGACCGCGACGCCCCCGGCCACGACCACTCGGCCGCGGCGCGCGGTCGACGGAAAGCCCAGCTCAGGGCCATGTCCGAGGTGGATCGGCCGGACCGACGCCACGGTGAACGGCAGGTGGCCGGGGCGAGTGGCCGGCGTCGTCCGCTCACCGCCCGCAACGTCCCGTCGGTCTCGTGATCACCCGATCGGGTTTGTCCGTCCGGTGCGTCCGGCTAGCGTCGGTGTCAGATCACGGAACGGTCACGAACCGGACGCGGCTCCTCCCCAGGGGGCCGCCCGCTCCCCACGGGTTGTCCGCCGTTCCGGGATCCGGAAGGAAGGGTCGTGGCACGGCATCGCTCCCCCCGGAGCCGGCAGGCGAGCCTCGCGCTCCTGGCCCCGCAGTTCGCGGTGGCCGGGATCGGGGTCCCGGTCGGCTCGTTCTCCGCAGGTCCGCACGTCCGGCACGCCCGTGACGCCCGGGCCGAGGACGGCTCGCGCTGGGCGGCCTCGACCCGGATCACCGCCGCCGTCGTCGCGGTGGGCGGTATCGCCGCCACCGCCCACGCGGGTGTCGGCTCCGGCGACCTGTCCGCGACCGTGACGTCCTGGTTCGACACGGCGGGATCGTCGTCGGTGTCGAACCAGGACGCTGCGCTCCCCGCCGCCGTGCCCGCCCCGCGGGCCGCCGCGGACGACGCCGCCTCGCCGATCGCGGACCCGGCCACCATCGCCTCGCTG
>NZ_WWFY01000653.1:0-7173 GCF_009864975.1 Pseudonocardia sp. SID8383 | reverse complement strand
GTCGACGCCGCCCGCGGCCTCGCCGTGCTCGGCATGATCGTCGCGCACGTCGCCGTCGCCGCGGGGTCGTCCTGGCCGGTCCAGGCGGTGAACGGGCGCGCGGCGGTGCTGTTCGCGGTGCTCGGCGGGGTGTCGCTGGCCCTGATGGCCGCGCCCGTCCTCGCCGCGCCGACCGCGCGGAACCGGGTGTGGCTGCGCCGCCGGATCGCGGTCCGCGGACTGCTCCTGGTGGTCCTCGGGCTGCTCCTGGCCGAGATCAGCAGCGGGCCGATGGTCATCCTCGTCGTCTACGGGGTGCTGTTCTGGCTGCTCCTGCCGGTGCTGTTCGCCCCGGCCCGGGCGCTGGCGGTCGCCGCCGCGGTCTGGGCGGTCGCCGGGCCGCTGCTGTCATGGGTGCTGCGCGCCCGGTTCGGGTCACCGACCGACGCCGGCGGGCAGACGGTGCTCGGCGCGACCGTGCACCTGTCCGACCTCACCTCGGCCGCCGGGCTCGTGCACGCGCTCGACACGGTGCTGCTCAGCGGCGCCTACCCGGTCCTGACCTGGATGCCGTTCCTGCTGCTCGGGGTGGCGGTCGGCAGGCTCGACCTGCGTACGGCTGGCACCCGGCTGCTCGCCGGCGGGGCCGCCGGCGCGGTGCTCGGCTACGGCGGGTCCTGGCTGGCGCTGGACGTCCTGGGCGGCCGCGACGCGCTCCTCGCGTCGGTCGCGCCCGTCGCCGACCGGCTCGGTGTCCCCGCCGAGCTCGCGCTGCAGCTGCTCGGCGGCAGCGCCCTGGGCACGGTCGCCACCACCACGCCCGCCTGGCTGCTCGCCGCGACCCCGCACAGCGGCAGCCCGTTCGACGTCGTCGGTGCCGCCGGGGTCGCGGTCGCCGTGCTCGGCCTGTGCCTGCTCGCCGCCCGGTACGGGGGCCGTCTGCTCGCCCCGCTCACGGTGACCGGCGCGCTCGCGCTGACCCTCTACGCCGGGCACATCGCGCTGCTCGCCTCGCTCGGCGAGTGGCCGCAGACCGCGCCGTGGGCGGCGACGGCGCTGGTCGCGGGCCTGGCCGTGGCCTCCGCGTGGGCCTGGCGCGGGCTCGTCGGGCGCGGTCCGCTGGAGGCACTGGTGCACAGCGTCTCCGTGCGCGCGGCCGGTTCTCCGCCCACGGTCGGAGACCGGGGATCGGACCCCGCTCCGATGCCCGGCGGGTCCGCCGCGCGGGAGGCTCGGGACATGCAGAACGGCACGACGGGCCGCGCGCCCGACACGATCGGGTACCGGGGATCATCGGACCCGGCGCGGGAGGAGGCACGATGAGCATCGCGACCCGGATGCGGGACTCCCTGCGTCGCCTGCCCGCACTCCGGTCGAGCCCGTCGGAGGCACCCACGCTGGTCGAGCGGGCCGTGGCCCTCGGGCGGCGCAACCCCGTCGTCGTCGACGCCGTGCTGGCCGCGCTGCTCATCTGGGTCGCGGTCAGCTGGACCCTCGAGGGCAAGGGTGTCCGCTCGGACATGCGGATCGAGGCGCTCGTCGTCTCGGTGCTGGCGGCACTTCCGGTGCCGCTGCGCCGCGTGTACCCGATGCCCGCCGCGATCGCGACCGCGGTCGTCGCACTGGTCTGCTCCTTCGCGCTGCCCGGCACGATGGCCGCGTTCCTGCTGCCGTCGCTGGTCATGGGGTACTCGGCCGTGGCCTACGGGCCCCGCTGGGCCGGCTGGCTGGCGCTGGTCGTGCTCACGGTCGGGGTGTTCGGACCGTTCGTGGCGCGCGGTCCCGCGGCGCTGTTCGCCTCCCCGGACATGACCCCGCTGGTGGTACTGGCCCTGTTCGGCGCGATGGCGACGGTCCCGCTGCTGGTGTGGCTGCTCGGGTCGCTGCGCCGTGCCGCCCACCGCCGCACCCTGGACCTGCGCGAACGCAACCGGCTGCTGCAGGAGGCCCGCCGCCAGGAGGTCCGCCTCGAGCTGCTGGCCGAGCGGTCGCGGATCTCCCGCGAGGTGCACGACGTCGTCGCCCACTCGTTGTCCGGGATCATCGCCCAGGCCGACGGCGGCCAGTTCGCCGCGCAGCGCGACCCGGCGAAGGCCGTCGAGGTGCTCTCCGGCATCGCGTCGACGGGCCGGTCCGCGCTGTCCGACGTCCGCGGGCTGCTGTCGATGCTGCGCGACACCGGCCCGGACGACGACACCGACACCGACCCGGCGCGTCCGCAGCCCGGCGCCGGCGACGTCCCCGCACTCGTCGAGCAGGTCCGCACCGGCGGGCTGCCGGTCGACCTGCGGACCATCGGCACCCCGCGGGAGCTCCCGACCGGTCCCGGCCTGACCGTCTACCGGATCGTGCAGGAATCGCTGACCAACGTCATCAAGCACGCCGGGCCCGGCGTGCCCACCCACGTCGACCTGCGGTGGACCACCGACGAGCTGACCGTGCGCGTCCACGACGAGGGAGCCCGCGGCCCCGTCCCCACCCCACCGCGCGGCGGCCACGGCCTGACCGGCATGCGGGAGCGCGCCGCCCTGCACGGCGGCTCGGTCGAGGCCGGTCCACACGCCGACGGCGGCTGGACGGTCCGGCTGCGCCTGCCCCTCACACCCCCGGCTCGAGGAGAACGGTGAATCCCGTACGACTGATGCTCGTCGACGACCAGGAGCTGGTCCGCACCGGCTTCGCGATGGTGCTCGACTCGTGTGACGATCTCGCCGTCGTCGTCCAGGCCGGTGACGGCGAGGCCGCGCTCGCCGAGCTGGACCGCACCGAGGTCGACGTCGTGCTGATGGACGTACGGATGCCCCGCCTCGACGGCATCGCCGCCACCCGCCGGGTCGTGGCCGAGCACCCGGGGGTGCGGGTCCTGGTGCTCACCACCTTCGACCTCGACGAGTCCGTCACCGAGGCCATCGCCGCCGGTGCCAGCGGCTTCCTGCTCAAGGACGTGTCCCCGCAGGACCTGATCGAGGCCGTCCGCACCGTGCACCGCGGCGACTCGGTCGTCGACCCCGTCTCCACCCGGCGGCTGCTGCGCGCCACCCGGCCGCTGCTCACCGCACCCGAGCCGGCCGCCGCGGAGCCGTCGGTGGACGCCGTCGCCGCGCTCGCCGACCTGACCCCGCGGGAGCGGGAGGTGCTCGTGCTCGTCGGCAACGGCCGGTCCAACGCCGAGATCCGGGCCGACCTCGTCGTCTCCGAGGCGACGGTGAAGACCCACATCGGACACCTGCTCGCCAAGACGCAGTCGCGTGACCGGGTACAGCTCGTCGCACTGGCGTTCCGGGCCGGCCTGGTCAGCTGAGCGGCGTGGTGAAGCCGGGGTGGTCGCGCAGGTTGACCTGGTCGCAGGTCAGCGCGAACGCGTCGACCTCCTCCGCCGACGGCGGGGTCGCCCGCGCCGCGAACTCCGCCAGCCCCCGGAAGTAGCGCTCCCGCGGTGCGCCGGGCACGAACAGGATGAGGAACCGCGCGTCGCTGTCCGGGCCGGTGCGGAACGCGTGCACCCCCCGGTGCGGGACGTGCACCAGGTCGCCCGGCCCGGCTTCGGTCCAGGTGTCGCCGGTCATGACCCGCAGTGCACCGTCGAGGACGTAGAAGCTCTCGGTGAACCCGGTGTGCAGGTGCGGCAGCGCACCGGGGGAATCCGCCGGGATCCACGACTCGAACAGCCCGAACCCGCCACCGACCTCCGCGCCGGGTGCGGCGAACCGGGTCCACGAGCCGGTCGGGGAGGTCACGGCGCGTTCGGTGGTCGTGGCGGGGCGCCACACCGCGCCGGGCTCGGGGAAGCTCACGCACCGAACGTAGCGGTCCGGCGACCGGGCGTCCCGGCGCGGCGGCCGGTCGCCACCCGCGCGGGCCGTGGGGGAGCACCGGGGCGGCGAGGGCCCCTCGGTATCGTCGTGGGCGCTGCCGGAGGCGTCCGGCCGTGGTCGGAGCGGAGAGGTGGGGTGAGCACGTGCGCGTCCTCGCCCCGATGGCGTTGCTGGTCCTGGCCCTGGTGCTGTGCGCGGGCCCCGCCGTCGCGACCGCCCCGGGCGCCCACGGCGCCGCCCCGGCGGTCGTCGTCGGCTCGGACTGCTCGCAGCACCCGCTCACGCTGATGCACGCAGGGGACTGCGAGCAGGCCCCCCGCCGCGACGACGACGTGCCCGCCCCGTCGCTGCTGCCGGTCGCCGTGGTCGCCGTCCTGGCGGCCGGGCACACCGGCACCGCGCCGCCCGCCGCACCGGAACGGACGCTGTGCGCGCCGTCGCCGGTGGAACACCTCTGCGTGGACCGCAACTGAGGCGTGCGGTCACCCCGCCACCGCGTCCCCGCACCCGTTCCGACCCGGCCACCGCGCCGGGCCCCGTGGAGGAAGACTCCCGATGACCCGCAACGTCAAGATCTCCCTGGCCGTCGTCGGCGCGTTCGCGCTGATCGTGGCCGCGCTGCTGTTCGCGACGCGACCCGGCACCCCGGAGACCGGCGCCGCCGCCGGTGCGCCCGACAGCCTCGTCACCGCCGACGCCGCCCGCCTCAACGACGCCCCGAACGCCTCGGCCACCCTCGTCGAGTTCGCCGACTTCCAGTGCCCCGCCTGTGGCCAGGTCCAGCCGATCATGGACCAGCTGGTGCAGCAGTACGGCGACCGCGTGCAGTTCGTGTTCCGCAACTTCCCGCTGCCGATGCACCAGAACGCCGAGGCCGCCGCGCTCGCCGGCGAGGCCGCCCGCGCCCAGGGCGCGTTCCACCCGATGTACGAGCGCCTGTTCCAGACCCAGCGCGACTGGTCCGAGTCCCCGGACGCGGCGACGGTGTTCCGCGGCTACGCCCAGGACCTCGGCCTCGACCTGAACGCCTACGACGCCGCCGTCGCCGACCCGGCGACCGCCGCGAAGATCCAGGCCGACAAGGACGCCGGGCTCGCCGCGGGCGTCGAGGGCACCCCGACGATCTTCGTCAACGGTGAGAAGGTGCAGCTCCGCTCGGTGCAGGACATCACCGATGCCCTCGACGCCGCGGTGAACCGGTGAGCGTCCCCTCCGCGGCGCGGACCGAGGAGTTCTCCCGTGTCACCACCGGCGCCCCGGCCGTGCCGGGGCCGGTACCGCGGTTCCTGCCGTGGCTGCTCGTCGTCGGCGGCGTGCTGGGGCTGATCTCGGCGTTCACGCTGACCGTCGAGCGTATCGAGCTGCTGATCGACCCGGCCTACACGCCGTCGTGCAGCATCAACCCGGTGCTGTCCTGCGGGTCGGTCATGACGACCCCGCAGGCGGCGTTCTTCGGGTTCCCGAACCCGCTGCTCGGGATCGGGGCGTTCGCGGTCGTGGTGACGACGGGTGCGGCCCTGCTGGCCGGGGCCCGCTTCCCGCGCTGGTGGTGGGTGGGGCTGGCGGCCGGGTCCGCGCTCGGCGTCCTCTTCGTGCACTACCTCATCGTCCAGAGCCTGTACCGGATCGGCGCGCTCTGCCCGTACTGCATGGTCGTGTGGGCCGTGACGATCCCGATCTTCTGGTACGCGCTGCTCGCGACCCTGGACGCCCTCGGCGGCGGCGCGCGTGCGCTGCACACCCGGATCACCGCCTACCACGCGGTGCCGGTGGTGCTGTGGTTCCTGGTGGTCGTCGGGCTGATCCTGCAGCGTTTCTGGACCTACTGGTCCTCGCTGTTCTGAACCGGCCCGCGGGGCCGGGGACGTGCGTCCCCGGCCCCGCGACGGTCAGCGCTCGCCGGTGGTCCGTTCCTCCGCGACCCGCTCCCGGGCCGCCGGCTCCCCGGCGGGCCGCTCCTCGAGGGCCCGGTCCTCGGAGCGGGCCGCGCCGTCGTCGGGGGTCCCGCCCAGCTCGGACTTCAGGATGCGGGTGGACCGGCCCACCGAGCGGGCCAGGTCGGGCAGCTTCTTCGCGCCGAACAGCAGCACGACGACCAGCAGGACGACGAGCAGCTGGGTCGGTCCGGGTGGGGTCATCGGATCCTCTCCTTCTCCTGCCGGGGGTCCGCGGCGCGGATCCCCAGCACGTGACGCAGGTACAGCGGCCGCGTCGCGGCCACACACGACAGGAACGGCAGCACGACGGCGGCCAGCAGCGGCCACACCGCGGGCGGTGGCGCCGCCATCCCGAACAGGGGGGCGAGCGGGGTGAACGGCACCGCCAGCCCGGCCAGGACCACGGCCGTCACCGTCGCCACCACCGGCCGGGCGGCGCGCCCGGCGCGGGTCCGCAGCAGGAGCAGCACCAGGACCTGGGACAGCACCCCCTCCATGAACCAGACGGCCTGGAACACCGCCTGCTCCTGCGGGGTGTCCAGGCCCAGGAAGCGCCACACCGCCCAGAACGTGACCAGGTCGAACGCCGAGGCCAGCGGCCCGAGGACCGCCATGCACCACAGCATCCCGCGGGTGTCCCAGCGCCGGGGCCGCGCCGTCCAGCCCGGCTCGACCCGGTCGAACGACAGCGACAGTGCGGCCACCCCGAACAGCACGCCCTGCAGCAGCAGCTGTGCGGGCAGCAGCGGCAGGAACGGCAGCACCGCCGAGGCGACCAGCACCGACAGGGCGTTGCCGACGTTCAGCGCCGCGGTCACGGTCAGATAGCGGGTGGCGCGGCCCAGGGTCCGCCTGCCCTCCTCGACCGCGGAGACGACGACGTCGGGGCTGCGGTCGGCCAGCACGATGTCCGCGGCCGCCCGGGCGGCGGGCACCGCCCCGTCGACGCCGATCCCGACGTCGGCGATCCGCAGCGCGCCGACGTCGTTGAGGCCGTCGCCGAGGAACCCGACGGTGTGCCCGCGGGCCTGCAGCGCGGCGACGACCCGCTCCTTCTGCAACGGCCCGAGCCGGGTGAACAGGGTGGTGCGCGCCACCGCTCGGGCCAGCGCGACGTCGTTGAGTGCGTCGAGCGCGGCGCCGTCGAGCACCCCGGTGACCGCGATCCCGGCCCGCGCGCACACCTGCTCGGCGACGGCGGTGTCGTCGCCGGTCAGGACCTTCACCGCGACGCCCTGCTCGGCGAAGCGCTCCACCGCGCGGGCCGCGGACTCCCGCACCGGGTCGACCATCCCGACGAAGCCCAGCAGCAGCAGGTCGCGCTCGGGGTCGTCGTCGTCAGCGGGGCCGAGCGGACGCAGCAGCGGTGTCCGGCGGGTGGCGACGGCGACGACCCGCAGCCCGGTCGCGCGGTGCCCGGCCGCGGCGTCGGCGGCCGCAGT
>NZ_WWFY01000652.1:0-7822 GCF_009864975.1 Pseudonocardia sp. SID8383 | reverse complement strand
GCGCTGGCCGCATCGGGGCCCGCGGGGCCGCTCTACCGGGGCGCGGTCCGCTTCGCGCATCGACGGATCCACGGCTGAGCCTCCGCGCGGCCCCGGTCACGGGGCTCCCGGTCAGGCCCGCTCGGGCCGGTCCGGGCGCCCCCGGGCGAGGGCGGCGAGCCGGGCCAGGCTCTCCGCGTTGCGCAGCTTCAACAGCGGCGCCCGGACCGGCACGGGGATGAGCCGCCCGGGTCCGGCGACGGCGTCCTCGGTCATCCGGATCGTCGTACCGGCTCCATCGGGGGTCAGCTCCAGGCGCACCCGGGCGGTGCCTCCGGGCCCGGCACGAGCGCGCAGCTGCAGCATCCTTCCGGGCTCGTTCTCCTCGACCACGGTGCGGTCCTCGATCATCAGCGGCCACGCCCCGACGCTGTGCTCGATGGTCGCGCCCGCCCGCGGCCAGTCCGACGAGACCCGCCGGATGTGCACCGCCCCGACCACCCACAGGCCGTAGCTCCAGCCGTCGGTCAGGACCGCATAGACGTCCTCGGTGCGGGCGTGCACCCGCCGCCGTACCTCGATCATCGGACCCGCCTCTCCGTCGCCGACCGGACGATCCGACCCGTACCCACGCTCGGCCCCGTCACACCCCCGCACCCGGGTTTGGACCCACGACCACCGGTGATACATCTGCGGTGACGACCGACCCTGCACCCGACGACCTGATCGACGTCCTCGTCGCCGACCACCGCACGCTGCTGGCCCTGCTCGACCACGCCGCCGCGGCCGACCCCGGCCCGCAGCGCTCCGACCTGGCCGTCCGCGCCGCGAACGCGGTCCGCCGGCACTGCGTCGCCGAGGAGACCCTGCTGCACCCGGCGCTGCGCCGCTGCCTCGAGGACGGTGACCGCTGCGCGCAGGCCGACGCCGAGGAGCACGAGCAGCTCGAAGCCCTGGTCACCGAGCTGCTCGCCGTCGGTCCGGGGTCGCCCGACGCGGAGCAGGTGCTGCACCGGCTCGCCGTGTCCACCCGCTTCCACATCGAGGGCGTCGAGACGCGGCGGCTCCCGGCCCTGCGCCGGCGCCTGACGGTCACGGAGCTGCACGAGCTCGCCCGCGCCGTCCAGGAGACGATCGACCCGCGTGACGACCGCCGCGGCCCCGCCGCCGTCCTCGGGTGAGGCCCGCACCACCACGGCCTGCCGCGCGAGGCGGACACAGCGCCGTCGATCGCGGGCGCGGCCTCGATCCCCGGGCCACCGCGGCTCGACCACCGCCCCAGGCTCGGCGGGCCTGCTCCATGGCACGGCGCCCGGGTGTCGACGCGTTCGGTCAGGGTAGGCGGGCGACATGAGCGTGACGACGACCGGACTGCTCGTGGTCGGCGGCGGCCCCGCAGCCCATGCCGCGGTGATCGCGTACCGCGGGCACGGTGGCCCCGGCCCGGTGCTGCTGGTGTCCGCCGACGACAGCCCTCCCTACCTCCGGCCTCCACTGACGAAAGAGCTCCTGCGCGGGGGAAACCTCGGCGAGGACGACCTGCTGCTCGACGACCTGACCCGGCTCGGCGACGTCGAGGTGCGCACCCGGACCACGGTCGCCTCGCTCGAGCCCGGTGCCCGTACTGCGCGGCTCGGCGACGGCGGCGAGGTGCGCTGGCGGGCATGCGTGCTGGCCACCGGATCGGAGCCGGTGCGCCTGCCCGTCCCCGGCGACGGCGACGCCTACCACCTGCGCTCGCTGGCCGACGCGCGGGCGCTGCTGGCGGGACTGCACGACGCGGGGTCCGTCGTCGTCGTCGGATCGGGGTTCATCGGCTGTGAGGCGGCGGCGTCGCTGGCCGCACGCGGCTTGGACGTGACGGTGTGCAGCACGGAGCGGGTCCCGCAGGCCTCGCGGCTCGGTGACGCCGTCGGCAACCGCATCGCGGACTGGTTGAGAGGGGCGGGGGTCCGTCTGCGCGGCGACGCCGAGGTCACCGGGATCGAGTCGACCGGTGGCGCGCCCGTGGTGCAGATCCGGGACGGCGAGCCCGTCGCGGCGGACCTGGTACTGGTCGCGGCGGGCGCCCGCCCCCGGCTCGGGCCGGCCGAGGCGGCCGGGGTCCTGGTCGAGGACGGCCGAGTCGTCGTCGACGAGCACATGCGGACCGCGGTGCCGGGTGTGTTCGCCGCCGGGGACGTCGCGCGTGCGTTCAACGCGGCCGCGGGCCGGCACATCGGGGTGGAGCACTGGGGCGATGCCGAGGAGATGGGCGCCGTCGCCGGGGCCGTCGCCGCCGGGTCGGACGCGCGCTGGGACGCCGCGCCCGGCTTCTGGTCCGAGATCGGCGACCGCGTGCTCAAGTACTCCGCCTGGGGCGACGGGTTCGACGAGGTCGCTTTGACCACCCACCCCGGCGGCGGGTTCACCGCCTGGTACCAGCGCCAGGGGTTGGTGTGCGGGGTCGCCACCCACCAGGCCGACGAGGACTACGAGCGTGGCTCGGACCTGGTGCGGCGCAACGCGAGGGCATCGGAGGTCGCGGACGTGCCGACCACGGCCGGCCCCCGGGACTGACCCCGGGGACCGGCGTCGGTCAGGTGCCGGGGTCCAGCGCGACCTTGACCCAGCCCGCGCAATGGTCGTCGAACTCCTGGTACGCGGTGACGACGTCGCCCAGGCCCTCCCGCACGGTCACCCCGCGACCGGGGTCGAGCACGCCCGCGGCGACCACGTCGATCAGCTCCGGGATGAGTGCCCGGTGCGGGCAGTTTCCCGCGCGCACCGTGAGGTTGCGGTTCAGCAGGGTGCCGATCGGATAGGACTGCAGGGTCGGCGGGTAGACCCCGCTGACACCGATCGTGCCGGCCTCGGCCACCGCCTGCGCGGTCCACCGCGCGGCCTGCGACGGGTCGTCGCCGGCGTGGCGCCATGTCCGGCATGACCGCCGGGGTCGTGGGTAGGAAGGGCACGCCAACGGGAACGACCGAGGAGGAGGTGGCCGTCATGGCCACAGGCGAGACCGGATTCAGCGACGTCGTGTTCGACCTGGTGTCGGTCCAGTACCACGCGCTCAAGGGCGGCCACGACTACGGCCAGTACGTCCGCGACGCGCGCAACGCGGGCTACGACGACATCGCGGAGTTCTTCGAGCGGGTCATGGAGGAGGACGCGACACGCGCCTCCACCTGCCACGACCTGCTCGCGAAGCTGTCGTCGAAGGAGGACACGGGCGCCGCGGTCTCTTGACCGGTGCTCGGGGCGCCGGCCGGCCAGAGGGGGCCGGCCGGCGCCGACCGGACGGGGTGACCCGGCGTGGTGCCGCCCGGCGGTGGTGTCATAACGTTCTGTCGCAGTGCGCCAGGGGCCTCCGGTCCCGGCCGGCGCCGACCCGGGGTCGAACAGCCGGCCCAGCGTCCCCACCCGTGCACGCCCGCGTGCGTCCCGGGCCGGGGATCCCCCGTCAGTGCACGAGAATGCGCTGCCGGACCGCGCCCCGGCCACGCCCGACGCTCCCCCGAGCCGTCCCCCGCATGCCGACCGCGGCCGGCGGTATCGGAGGACGAGATGCCCCCCGGTGGACCGGAGGCGCGTCTGCTGCGCGCCATCAACGACAACCCGCTGTTCCACACGACCCGCTCGCCGTACGCCGTGCTCGACCGGACACTGCGCATACGCGCGGTGAACCCGGCCTGGCTCGAGGCGACACTGCGCGAGCCCGGCGAGGCCCTGGACCGGCCCCTGTTCGACGTCTTCCCGGACAACCCTGCGGCGCCGGACGTCGGCGCGGTGGCGGCAGTGACGGCGTCGCTGCTGCGAGTGCTGCGCCGCGGCGCCCGCGACGACGTCGGCCTGCAGCGCTACGACGTACCCGCACCGCGCGGGGCCGACGGCTTCGTCGAGAAGTACTGGGTCGGAGCGCACTCCCCCGTCCGTGACCCCCGAGGCCGGCTGGCCGGGATCCTCGTGCACGTCGAGGATGTCACCCCGCTGTGGCCGGTGCGGGCCGAAGTCGACGACGCGGGCGACGGACTCGGGACGCTCGTGGACCGGACACGACGGTGCGGACAGGACGACAACGCTGCGGACGCGCCCGGCGGTCGGACCGGGGGAAACGGCCCCGGGTTCTCCGGGTACGGTCCGGCGGCCCCGCCCGGCTCGCACCTGCCGGCGCTCCCGGCCGACCCGGTCCCGGCGGTCGCGCTCGTCCGCGAGCTCGCCACCGAGGGCGAGGCACTGCGGCTGCGCTTCGGGCGGCACGTCGCCATCGAGCAGGCGAAAGGTGTGCTCATGGCGACCCGCGGCTGCGGGCCGGAGGAGGCGTTCGCGCTGCTGCGGGAGTTGTCGCAGACCACGAACACCAAACTGCGGCAGGTCGCGCTGTCGGTGGTGGAGAACGCCGCGCGGGGCGAGCCCTCGGGCCGGTGCGGCGGCTGAGCGTCCGGCACCGGGCGGGGACGGGGTCCGCGACGTGTGGGTCGGGGTGGGCGGCGCCGTCAACGCCGCCCACCGGTCACCACCGGGCCGGGCCCGACCGGGCGCAGCCCACCTCCACCGCCCCCGCCGTCGTCACCGGGCGGAGGGCCGGTCCACATCCGCACGGTGCTGCCGAACGTCACGACGGCCCCGGCCCGTGGCTCCTGTTCGAGGACGCACCGCTGCGGTGGGTCCTCGCCGGGACGGCGGTGCTCGACGGCGAGCACGCCGCCGTCGAGCGCCACGTCGTGCGCGCCCGCCACGTCGAGACCGGTGAGATCGGGAACCACGACCACCCGCTCGCGGCCGTGTTCGGTCGTCGAAGCCATGGGTTCGCATCACCGCTGCCCGGGCCGCCCACACCTCCCCGGTCGACGACGTCGGTGGATCAGCGGGGCGGCAGCGCGTCGAACGGTGTTCCGGGCGCGTTCGCCGACCCGGTACCGGGGCCCGGGCTCGCCGCGACCCACCGTCCCGTCGACGGCGGCAGCTCCACGGTGTCCCCGCGCCCGACCACCCGCACCCGGTCGCCCATCCCGCGGGCCCGCATCTCCTCCAGGAAGTGTGTGAGTGGGGACCGGAACACGTCGTAGTCGTCGAAGTGCACGGGGACCACGCGACCGGGCCCGACCATCTCCACCAGGTCGCTGCCCTGCGAGGCGTCCAGGGTGACCAGTACACCGCCGACCCGGGTACCGCCGAGGTGGGCGACCATCACGTCGATGTCACCGAACCGGTCGCGGATCTCACGCAGCTCGGGGACCAGGACGGTGTCCCCGGTGATGTAGAGCCGCAGCACCCGCCGGCCCCGGCGCTCGTGGTCGATCACCGTGCCCTGCACCGGCGGCAGGAGCCGGTGTACACCCACCGGGCCGTGCCGCGCCGGTACCGAGGTGATACGGACCCGCTCCTCGTCGTCACCGAGCTCCCAGCTGTCCCAGGTCTCGAGTCCGGTGGCCGCCTCGAACCCCCACCTGCGCAGCCGGCGGCGCGCGTGGGGGGTGGTGAGGACGGGCACCGAACGGTCCAGTCCGTCACGGGCGACGTCGTCGAAGTGGTCCCCATGCAGGTGCGACAGCACCACCGCGTCGAGGCGGGGCAGCTGATCGATGTCCAGCGCCGGGTCGGTTCGCCGCCTCGACGACAGACCCCAACCCAACCGGGCACGCTGCCCCCGATGCAGGAAGTTGGGGTCGGTCAGCAGCCGGAACCGGCCCAGCCGCAGGATCACGGTGGCGGTACCGACGAACGTCAGCGAGGTGTCCACGCCTGCCCGCCTACCCGGCGCCCGCGAGCCAACACCCGACGTGAACCCCTCCACCACCCTGTGCATCGCGGTTGTGCACCAGCGACCCTGGAAGGCGGCTCGGATCGGTACCCGGGAGCCGGATCGTGTCAGGCCCCGGTGGTTGAACACGACAGCCTCCGGGGCCGCCCTCAGGGGCCGTCGAAGTCGTCGGGCACCGCGGTGTCGAGGAACCTGCGAAACGCGTCGACATCGTCGGTCTCCGGCCCCGCATCCTGCACGCTGACCATGCCGGGGTCGATACCGGCCGCGGCGAGCACCGTGTCCCCGACCTCGATCGCCGCACTTTCCTGCAACGCGAGGACCACCGCGTCGCTGGTGCGGGCGTCGATGCGGGTGCCGTCGTCGAGCTGCAGTTCAGCGTGGAAGACGTGGTCGCGCAGGGCGTGCACCCGGACGCACAGCAGCCGGCGCCCAGCTGCCTCGAGCACCGCACCGATCAGCCGGTGGGTACCGGGACGGGTACGGCGGACCCCCTCCAGCTCGGCGACCGCGGCCAGCGTCTCCGCCCCACCGACCGACACTGCGACTATTCGCCCGCGCCCGGCTGTCTCCTCCAACAGGACCACCCGGTCGGCCGTGACCGCGTCGACCCCGACCGCCTTCACCCGTACCTCGACCATGTCCGCTCCCGCATCGTCCGTCGCGCCATCGCGCCTACCCCGGCCTCTGGGACCCACACCCGGCGGCATGGACCGGTGCGGCCCGGGTAGCCGGCCGGACATGCGGCTCGACGGTGCTGTGGTGGTGGTGACGGGTGCGTCCGGCGGGATCGGACGTGCGACGGTGCGGGAGCTGGCGCGCCGTGGCGCCCGGCTCGGGTTGATCGCGCGCGACCGAGCGTCCCTGGAGGACGTGGCGGCGGAGCTGCCCCCGGACCGGGCCCTGGTGGTGCCCTGCGACGTCGCCGACGACGAGGCCGTCAGCGCGGCCGCCGCGCACGTCACCGAGCAGCTCGGCCCGATCGACGGCTGGGTGAACTGCGCAGGCGTCGCCGGGTTCGGCACCGTGCTGTCGACTCCGCCCGCCGACGTGCGACGGCTGCTGGACATCAACATCGGCGGTTGCCTCAACGGCGCTCGCGCGGCACTGCCGTCGATGATCGCCTGTCGGCACGGTGTGCTCGTCAACGTCTCCTCGGTGCTCGGGATCATCCCGGCGCCGTGGGTGACGCCCTATTGCATGTCCAAGTCCGCGGTGCGGACGCTGTCGGCCGGGCTGCGCGCCGAGCTGCGTCGTGCGGGCATCCGCGGGGTCTCGGTGTGCACGGTGCTGCCCGGGGCCGTCGACACCCCGATCTGGTCGACCGCGGCCAACCACACCGGGCGGAAGGTGGCCCCTCCCCCGCCGGTGGACGCCCCGGAGCGCGTCGCCCGGGTGATCGCCGCCCGGCTGCGGCGCCCGCGCCCGAGACGGTCACAGGCGGGATCGCGGTACGGCTGCTGGTCCTCGCGCACCGGTTCGCACCGGGACCGGTCGAGCGTGCGCTCGGGCTCGTCCTGGGCCGCTGGTCGCTGCACGGCGGCACCGCGCAGACCTCGGGGGCGCTGTGGGACCCCGCCCTGTCCGGGCATCGCACCCGCCGCTGAGCCGTGCCGCCGGCCCAGGCGCGCCGGATCCGGCCGGGACCAGGCACGTCCTCCGGCACGTCCGGCGGCGGGTGCGATCGGTCAGGACGCCCGGACCGTCCCCGGCGGTACCGACCCTGTTCGCCGGGGGTTCACCAGGCCGGTCCGCCGTCGGATCCGGCACCCGCCGGGTCCGGACCGGGGAGGTCCCCCGCGGTGACGGCCTCGCCCGGCGGCACGGTGCCGAGATCGCCGCGCTCCTTCTCCGCGGTGCGGGCGGCTTCGCGACGGCGCAACCGATCCCGCTGTGGGACGACGGTGTAGGCCGGGTCCCACGCGGTCGCCATGCCGGCGTCGAACACGCCCCACCGGGTCGCGGCGGACCCGGCGTTGAGCAGGAGTCCGGCCGCGGCGTCGAACCCGCGGCGGCGCCGTCGTGAGCCCGGGCGCAGCCGGTCGAGCAGCGGTCCGGCCAGCGCTGCCACCAGACCGCCGAGGGTCGCGGCGCGGG
>NZ_WWFY01000651.1:0-9023 GCF_009864975.1 Pseudonocardia sp. SID8383 | reverse complement strand
TGCCCGCGCCGTCGACACCGCCGTCGGCGGCAACGCCTTCAAGATCCCGCTGGTGGCCGGCACGGTCACCGCCACCCTGCGCGGCCTCGCCGCGCACCGGACGGAGGCCGCATGACCAGCACCGTCACCCCCGGCACCCGGACCGACGGCGCCGCAGGCACGTCGCACACCCGGATCGAGGGCCCCGCCAAGGTCACCGGCAACGCCGTCTACGCCTATGAGCAGGACGCGGTCGACCCGCTGCACCTGCGCGGCGTCGGCGCGACGGTCGCCCGCGGGCGGGTCCGCGCCGTCGACACCACCGCCGCGGCCGCGGTCCCCGGGGTGGTCGCGGTGCTCACCCCGGACACCGCGCCCCGGGTCGACGGCAGCGCCACCCCCGAACAGACGGTGCTGCAGTCCGGCGAGGTGCACCACCGCGGCCAGTACGTGGCCGCCGTGCTCGCGGAGACCGCCGAGGCGGCCCGGGAGGCGGCGGACCTGGTCGTCGTCACCTACGACGCCGAGCCGGCCACCACCGCGTTCGACCCGGCCTCGCCGGAGGCCTACACCCCCGAGGTCGTCGTCGCGTTCCCGCCGGACGCCACCACCGGCGACCCGGACGCCGCGTTCGCCGCGGCCCCGGTGCAGGTCGACGCCACCTACCGGACGCCGATCGAGTACCACCACCCGATGGAGCCGCACAGCACCGTCGCCCGCTGGGACGGCGACCACCTCACGCTGTTCGAGGCCTCGCAGGCGGTGTGGTCGGCCCGGCGCGAGCTCGCGCAGATGTTCGGCATCGGCGACGACGACGTCACCGTCGTCTCACCGCACGTCGGCGGCGGGTTCGGTACCAAGGGCACGCTGCACGGCGGGTCGGTGCTGGCCGTCGTCGCCGCCCGGGCGGTCCCCGGACGGTCGGTCAAGCTGGCGCTGACCCGCCGCGAGATGACCGACCTGACCGGCTACCGCCCGGCGACCGTGCAGCGGGTCCGGCTCGGTGCCGGGACCGACGGGCGGCTGCACTCCCTCGCCCACGACGTCGTCGAGTCCGGCGCGCGGATGGCCGAGTTCGGCGAGCCGACCGCAGTGATCAGCAGGCACCTCTACGCGTCGCCGCACCGGCGGACCTCGCACCGGGTCGTGCCGCTGGACCTGTCCACGCCGACGTACATGCGCGCACCCGGCGAGGCGCCCGGCAGCTTCGGCGCGGAGTCCGCGCTGGACGAGCTCGCCGTCGTGCTCGGGATCGACCCGGTCGAGCTGCGGATCCGCAACGAGCCCGACGTCGACCCCGACACCGGCAGGCCGTTCTCCAGTCGCAACCTCGTGGCCTGCCTGCAGCGCGGCGCCGAGCGGTTCGGCTGGGCCGACCGGGACCCGCGCCCGCGCACCCGGCTCGTCGACGGCTGGTGGCACGGCACCGGCGTGGCCGCCGCGTTCTTCCCGAGCTTCGCGATGCCCGGCTCCGCCGCCGCGATCCGGTACGCCGACGGCGGTGCCGGTGCGCCGGGCCGCTACCGGGTGGACATCGCCGCGGCCGACATCGGGCAGGGCGCCCGCACGGTGCTCACCCAGATCGCGGCCGAGGCGCTCGGGGTGCCGCCCGCGCAGGTCGACCTGAACCTCGGCGACACCGGGCTGCCGCACGCGACCATGGCCGGTGGGTCGGCGGGTACCGCGTCCTGGGCGACGGCGATCGTCGAGGCCGCCGACCGGTTCCGCGACAAGTGGGGCACCGACCCCGAGGACGCGGCGGAGGCCGACGGCGTCGCCGGGCACAACCCGGCGATGGCCGAGTACGCGATGGGTGCGCACGGGGCGCACTTCGTCGAGGTCGCGGTGCACGCCGACACCGGCGAGATCCGGGTGCCGCGGATGCTGGGGGTGTTCGCCGCGGGCCGCATCCTCAACCCGCTGACCGCGCGCTCGCAGTTCCTCGGCGGGATGGTGTGGGGGCTGTCGATGGCGCTGCACGAGGAGGGCGTCGTCGACCCGGCCCGCGGGCACGTCGTCAACCACGACCTCGCCGGCTACCACGTGGCGGCGAACGCCGACGTCGGCGACATCGACGCCGAGTGGGTCGACGAGGACGACCCGCACGTCAACCCGGTGGGCGCCAAGGGGATCGGGGAGATCGGGATCGTCGGGGTGGCCGCGGCCGTCGCGAACGCCGCCCACCACGCCACCGGCGTGCGGGTCCGGTCGCTGCCGATCACCTTGGAGCACTTCCTGGGGGCCTGAGCGCGAGCGCCAGGACCCGCTCGGCCCGCTCGGCGAGCCGCTGCGGGTCCTGGGCCGCCGTCGCCGCCCGCAGGGCCCGCGCGTCGAGGCCGTCGGGCACACCGAGGGTGTACCAGCGCTCCAGCAGGTCCACGGTCATCTCGGGGTGGAACTGCACGCCCACGCTGCGACCGGCCACGAACGCCTCGTGTCCGGCCCCGCCGGCGGCGAGCAGTTCCGCCCCGGTCGGTGCGACGAGCTGCTCGGCGTTCCAGCAGAACCACGGCCCGGCCGGGAGGCGGCCATCGGCCGGGTCGACCGTGTGCCATCCGATCCGGGCGGCCGGCAGCGTCGTCCGGGAGCCGCCGAGCGCCTCGGCGAGGAGCTGGGCGCCGAAGCAGATCGCCAGCACCGGCACACCGGCGTCGTGCGCCCGGCGCAGGAACGCGACCTCACGGACCGCCCACCCCGCGATCCGCTCCCTCGGCCACGGCGCGCCGAGGGTGACCACCAGGCCGGCCTCCGTCGGGTCGGGGAACCCGGCGTCGACGTCCGGGGTGTCGTACCGGTCCGCGGGCACCACCGTCGTCCACTCCGGACGGATCCCGCGTCGTTCCAGGGCCGGTCCCAGCGCCCCGAGACCGGCGACGTGGTCGTGGCCGATCACGATGGCGCGCACCGGCACATCCTGCCACCGCCCGGGTTTGCGCCGCGCGGTCGTGGGTAGTCCTCCGGCGGCCCGCGCCCGTGTGCGCACGGCGCCACCCCGGACTCCACCGCGTTCCCCGCGGCCGTCGGGTGGCCAGGGCTCCTCCGCGGTCGAACAGCCGGCCCCGCTTCCCGCAACATCTGCACGACCGACGGAGCCGTCGTTGATCCCGCACCACCCGAACTCCCCGGCCTCCCCGTTCACCGAGGGGCTGCGCCACCGCATGCGACTGGCGTGGCGGGCCGGCGCCGCAGCCGGCGCGGCCTGGTACCTCGCCACCCTCGTCCCCGGTGTGCTCGGCCAGTACCCCTACTACGCACCGCTCGGTGCCCTGCTCGTCTGCTACCCGACCGTCTTCGACTCGCTGCGCCAGAGCCTGCACGCCGTGCTCGCCACCGGGCTCGGTGTCGGTCTCGGCGCCGCCGCCCTGCACCTGGGCGGCGCGCAGTGGTGGGCGGTGGCCGCGGCTGTGCTGGCCGGGATCGCGGCGGGTGCCGCCCCCGTGCTGGCCACCGCCCGGGACCTGATCCCGACCGCGGCGTTGTTCACCATCCTCATCGGCGCCACCGACCCGTCCGGGTTCATGGCCGGCTACCTGGGGCAGACCCTGCTGGGGGTGCTCGTGGGGGTCGCGGTCACCCTGGTCCTGCCGCCCCCGCCGCAGAACGCCCGCGCGCACCGCGTGGTGGCGCGGCTGCGTGACGGCATCGCCGACCACCTGCAGGAGATGGCCGAGGTCCTGGCCGAGCAGTGGCCGCCGGAGCGCGAGGAGTGGACACGCCACCGCCACCACTTCGAGCCTCTGATCGATGCGACCCGGGAGGCGGTCCGTTCCGCCGACGCCGGCCGGCGGGCCAACCTGCGGGCACGTGCCTACCGGGCCCGCGGCCAGCAGCTCTACGAGGCCGCGCAGACCCTGGAACAGCTCGCGGTGCTCGTCCGCGACATCAGCACGGTCCTGGCCCAGACGGCGTGGGCCGAGCGCACCGTGCTCGTCCTCGACCCCGCGCTGCGCACCCCGGTCGCGGAGGCGATGGGCGACCTGGCCACCGCGATCCGGTCGGCGGAGCTCGCGCACCTGACCCGCGGCCCCGCACCCGCCGGGCTCGACGGGCACCGCCGCCACCTGGCCGCCGCCCGGGACGCGCTGGACCGGGTCACCGACCGGCTCGACTCCCAGCGCGCGGGCTGGGAGGACAGCCTCGCCGCGTCGGGGATCGTGCTGCACCTGCGGCGTTGCCTGGACCACGTGCACGCCGGACCGGCCGACCGCAGCCCGGATCTGCATCCGGCGGAGCGGTGACGTGTGGCCGGCCGCCGACGGGGTACGTCAGGTCCATGTCGGCGCTCGTACCCGGGGCGTACGCCGGCCCAGGTCCTGTCGGTTGAGATCCTGCAGCCGGCGGGGCCGCCCCCAACACCACTCCGATCACCGCGCACGCACGACGAGCGCCGACGACCTGTCGGAGGGCGTCGTCGGAGTTCCGCACCGACGACGCCGAGCAGGGGTCAGTCCGCCAGCGGGCGGAACCGGCGCAGCCGCAGGCTGTTGAGCACCACGCACACCGAGCTGAACGCCATCGCCGCTCCTGCGATCATCGGGTTGAGCAACCCGAACGCGGCCAGCGGGATCGCGGCCGTGTTGTAGGCGAACGCCCAGAACAGGTTGCCCCGGATCGTGCCCAGGGTGCGCCGGGAGAGCCGGACGGCGTCGGCCGCGGCCCGCAGGTCACCCCGGACCAGGGTGATGTCCGACGCCTCGATCGCCACGTCGGTGCCGGTGCCCATGGCCAGGCCCAGGTCGGCCCGGGCGAGCGCGGCCGCGTCGTTCACCCCGTCGCCGACCATCGCGACGACCCGGCCCTGCTCCTGGAGCCGCTCCACCACGGCGAGCTTGTCCGCGGGCAGCACGTCGGCGATGACGGTGTCCGGGCCGGGCTCGATGCCGACCTCACGGGCCACGGTCTCGGCGACGGCCCGGTTGTCCCCGGTGAGCAGCACCGGGCGCAGCCCGAGCCTGCGGAACTCCGCGATCGCCTCGGCCGACGTCGGCTTCACGGTGTCGGCGACGACGAACACGGCACGGGCGGCCCCGTCCCACGCGACGGCGACCGTCGTACGGCCCCGCGCGGCCTCGTCCGCGGCGACCGCGGCGAGGTCGTCGGGCAGCGGGACCGACCACTGCTCCAGCAGCCGCGGACGGCCGACGAGCACGGCGTGGCCGTCGACGACGCCCTGCACACCGAGGCCCTCGTGGTTGGTGAAGTCCGTGACGGCGGGCAGGTCACCGACCCGCTCGGTCGCCGCACCGGCGATCGCGGCGGCCACCGGGTGCTCCGAGGCGCTCTCGAGGGCCCCGGCGAGGCGCAGCACGGTCGCCTCGTCGGTGCCGTCGGCGGTGTGCACGCCGGTCAGCGCCATGGTCCCGGTGGTGACGGTGCCGGTCTTGTCGAGCACGACGGTGTCGACCCGCCGGGTGGACTCCAGGATCTCCGGGCCCTTGATCAGGATGCCGGTCTGGGCGCCGCGCCCGGTGCCGACCAGCAGCGCGGTCGGCGTGGCCAGCCCGAGCGCGCAGGGGCAGGCGATGATCAGTACGGCGACGGCGGCGGTGAACGCCGTCGAGGCGAGGGCGCCGGTGAGGATCCAGACCAGCAGCGTCGCGGCGGCGATCACGGCGACGACGGGCACGAACACCGCGGAGATCCGGTCGGCCAGGCGCTGCACCTCGGCCTTGCCGTTCTGCGCCTCCTCGACCAGCCGCGCCATCTGGGCGAGCGCGGTGTCCGAGCCGACCCGGGTGGCCCGCACGACGAGCCGCCCGCCGGAGTTCACACACCCGCCGACGACGGCGTCGCCCGCCCGGACCTCGACCGGCACCGACTCACCGGTCAGCATCGAGACGTCGACCGCCGAGCGGCCGTCGACGACCTCGCCGTCGGTGGCGACCTTCTCCCCGGGACGCACGACGAACTCCTCGCCCACGGCGAGCTCGTCGACGGCGACGCGCACCTCGGCGCCGTCACGGAGCACGGTCACGTCCTTCGCACCCATCTGCAGCAGCGCGCGCAGCGCGGCACCGGCCCGGCGCCGGGAGCGGAGCTCGACGTAGCGCCCGGCCAGCACGAACGTGACGACCGCGGCCACGACCTCCAGGTAGATGTTCCCGCTGCCGTCGGTGCGCGAGATCGTCAGCTCGAACGGGTGCACCATGCCGGGCATCCCGGCGGTGCCGAGGAACAACGCGTAGAGCGACCAGGCCAGGGCCGCCGTCGTCCCCATCGAGACGAGGGTGTCCATCGTGGCGGCGCCGTGGCGCAGGTTCGTCCAGGCGGCGCGGTGGAACGGCGCGCCCGCCCAGCCCCAGACCGGCAGCGTCAGCAGCAGCGACACCCACTGCCAGCCGACGAACTGCCATGCGGGCGTCATCGCGAGGACGACGACCGGCACCGACAGCACGGCGGCCCCGATGAGCCGGTTCCGCAGGTCGCGCAGGTCGCGCTCGGGGTCCTCGTCGGCCCCGGCGCTCGGCGGGGTGGCGGTGTAGCCGGCGGCCTCGACGGTCCCGAGCAGGGTCTCGAGCCCGACGCCGCCCGGGGCGCTGATCCGCGCCTTCTCGGTGGCGTAGTTGACGGTCGCGCTGACGCCGTCGAGCTTGTTGAGCTTGCGCTCGATCCGGTTGGCGCAGGACGCACAGGTCATGCCGCCGACGGCGAGCTCGATCTCGGTGACGGTGCTGTCGGCATCGCTCTCGGCGACGGTCCCGGGCGCGGCTGCGCGGGGCAGCGCGGTGACGGGTCCGTGGGCCGGGGACGTGTCGCTCATGGTCGGTCCTCCGGGGGTGACCCGGCGCGGGTGGCGGTGGCGACCCGCGCCGGGTGGGCGGTCAGGGGTGCTCAGGCGAGCTGGTAGCCCGCCTCGTGCACGGCGTCGCGGACGGCGTCGGGGGAGACCTCGCCGTCGCTGGTGACGGTGACGGCGCCGGTCGGCAGGTCGACGGCCACGTCCGTGACGCCGGAGATCTCGCCGATCTCCTCGGTGACCGAGGCGACGCAGTGCTGGCAGGTCATGCCGGTGACGGTGTAGCTGGCGGTGCTCATCGTGCTCTCTCCTGGGTGCGGGGTTTCAAGAACGTCGGGTGTCAGGAACGGACCAGCCGGGCGATCGCCGCGCTGGCCTCCCGGATCTTCTCCTCGGCGACGGGGCCACCCTCGGTGGCGGCGTCGGCGACGCAGTGCTTCAGGTGTTCGTCGAGCAGGCCCAGCGCGACGGCCTCGAGGGCCTTGTTGACCGCGGCGACCTGGGTCAGCACGTCGATGCAGTACTTGTCGGACTCGATCATCTTCGTGATGCCGCGGACCTGGCCCTCGATCCGGCGCATCCGCTTGACGTGCGCGTCCTTGGTGTCGGCGTAGCCGGGCATCGCGTCCTCCTCGGGGTCCACCACCACCATACCCCTAGGGGGTAACGGTATCCACCGTGCCTGTAGGGTGCGGGGTGTGACGGACCGGACCCGGCTGCTCGTGCTCGTGCTCGTGCTGCCGGTGCTGCTCGGGCTGCTGGGGATGCACGCGCTCGCGGCGCCGCCCGTGTCCTCCGGTGTACACCACGCTCCCGCCGCCGCACCCGTCGTCACGCACGGGGTCACGCTCCACGGCGCCCCGGGGCCGGCGCATCCCGGCCTGCACGGGGTCACGCCCGCCGGGGCACGGGGGGCCGCGCATCCCGACCCGCACGGCATGCCGCACGACGGGGCGTCGCACCTGCTGCACCTGTGCCTGGCCGTGCTCGCGGCCGGGGTCGCCCTGGCTGCGGCGGTGCTGCTGTCCGGGTTCGCGCCGCTGCCGTCGTCGCGGGGGCCGGCCGGCCCGGGGAGTCCGCGGACCGCACCGGTGGCCCGTCCGCCCCCGGTCCCGCGACGGCTCGCGCTGCTCTGCGTGTCGCGGACGTGACCGGCCTCCGGCGCGGGAGAGCGCCGGAGCCGCCGAGCACCCACGACACGGGAGTACCGACACATGACACGCACGAACGTGGCGCTCGCCGCCACGGCACTGGCCGCCGCCCTCGTCCTGACCGGCTGTGCCGGCGGGGGAGCGTCCGCCCCGCCCGCGGCCTCGTCGAGCAGCGCCGACGTCGCCTTCGCCCAGGGCATGATCCCGCACCACGAGCAGGCGGTCGCGATGGCGCGGCTCGCCGACGACCGCGCCGGAGCCCGGGTGCGCGACCTCGCCGCCCGGATCGAGGCGGCCCAGGGCCCGGAGATCGGCCTGCTCCGGGGGTTCCTGGCCGACTGGGGCGCCGCACCCGCCGCGGACCACCACGGCGGTCACGGCGACATGGCCGGGATGGCCGGGATGGCCGGGATGATGTCCGACGAGCAGATGGCCGCTCTGGGACGCGCGTCCGGCGCCGCGTTCGACCGGTCGTTCCTCCAGATGATGATCGCCCACCACGAGGGGGCGGTGACCATGGCCCGCGCCGAGCTCGACGCCGGGGTGGACCCGCGGGCGCGGGAGCTGGCGCAGCAGATCGTCGACGCCCAGCAGGCGGAGATCGCGGAGATGCGGACGCTGCTGGGCTGAGCGGAGATCGTCACGGCTGAGGGGTCCGGTGCCGGGAACGGCACCGGACCCCTCGGACGCGGCGATCGTCGTCGAGACGTCAGGTGAACGAGATGTGCACGTGGTCCATGTGGTTCGCCGTCGCCCCGCCCCGGTCCTCCTGGGCCTTCCAGCCGCTGCCGGTGTCGATGCGCTGCTGCCAGATGATGTAGGAGATCCCGAGCTCGTCCCGGTTCTGCCGGGCGTAGGCGGCGAGCCGGTCGCCCGTCGCCTTGTCGACCATGAAGTCCAGAGCCTTGCCGCTGGGGTGGTCGGAGGCGTTGCCGCGGCTGCCGATGCCCAGCACGGAGTCGACGCCGAACAGGCAGCGCAGCTTCTCCCCGGCCGTCGCCACGTTCGCGGCGACGCCCTCCATGCCCGCGGTGCCCAGGGCACACGTGGTGGACCCGGTCGGGCCGCCACCCGAGGGGGCGCCGGAGGCCCCGGCCGAGGACCGCGCGGAGTCGGCGGCGCGGGCGGCCGCATCCCGTGCCTCGCGCGCGGCGGCA
>NZ_WWFY01000067.1:0-355 GCF_009864975.1 Pseudonocardia sp. SID8383 | reverse complement strand
GGTACGGCCGTGCCCGCGGCACCGCCGGCGGTGGTCGCGCTGCCACGGGTCTCGCGCCCGTCCGCGGCGTCACCGTCCCCGAGGCCGGTACCGGTCCCGATGTCGGTACTGCCGCCGAGGGCCGGGCCGACACCGGGAGCCGTGCCGGGGTCGAGAGCCGTACGGCCGTCGAGGGCGGTGCCGGACAGGGGGGCGCCGTCGTCGAGGGCGGGGGCCGGCACGGGGGTGCCGGTGTCCAGGATGTCGCCGGCCGACGCGCCCCGGCCGAAACCGGCGAGCGGGGTCGCGGACCGGTCCTCCTCGGCGCCCGCGAGCAGGTCGGCGACCGACAGCGTGGTCACCGCCGGGTCCCGGC
>NZ_WWFY01000650.1:0-44257 GCF_009864975.1 Pseudonocardia sp. SID8383 | reverse complement strand
AGCCGCCGGCAGTCCCAACCGTCCCGGTCGCGGACCTCCTCGGCGGGGAGCGGGCCGCCCTCGCCGCCGTCGCTGGTCTGCGCCTGCGTGATCGCAGCGGTGCCGCGGTGCACCAGCCGGTCGTGCTCGACCGGGTCGCCCGGGACGCGGCCGCCGGCGTGCGGCACGGGCTGACCGGGCCCGGCGACGTGCTCGGCGGGGGGAGCCCCGGGTACGGGATCTACCCGACGACCGACGGATACGTCGCCGTCGGCGCGGTCGAGCCGCACTTCGTCGCGCGGCTGGGTGACGCCGTCGGCCGCACCCGTACCGAGCTCGCCGCGCGGTTCGCCACGGCGGACAGCACGCACTGGCAGGAGCTCGGCAACGAGCTCGACATCCCGATCGTCTCGGTCGGGCCCACCGTCGACGACACCCTCCAGGAGATGCGATGACCACCCTCGCCGGCGTCCTCGCCCGCACCGCCCGCCGCTGTCCCGACCGGGTCGCCGTGCAGTTCGGCGACGTGGCGCTCACCTACGCCGAGCTGGACCGCGCGGTGGACGAGCTGGCGGCCGAGCTGGCCGGGCGTGGTCTCGAGCAGGGCGACCGCATGCTCCTGCTGGCCGGCAACAGCGACGCGTTCGTCGTCGCCGTCTACGCCGGACTCCGCCTGGACGCGATCGTGGTGCCGATCAACCCGCGCTCGGCACCGACGGAGATCGACTACCTGGTCACCGACACCGGGGCCCGGCTCCTGCTGTTCGGGCCCGAGGTCGCCGACGGCGTCCGGGCGTGGCACTCGCTGCCCGACCGGACGGGCGACGCGGAGCCGCTGGCGCTGGGCACCGTCGAGGGATACGAGGACGTCCGCGCGGCCGCCCGGGACCACGCCGCCCGGCCCACCCACGTCGAGGTCTCCGAGGACGACGACGCTCTGATCATCTACACGTCCGGGACCACCGGGCGGCCCAAGGGGGCACTGTTCGACCATCGCCGGGTGCTGTGGGTCGGGATCAACTCCAGCATCGGCATGGGTCTGCGGGACGGGGAGCGGATGCTGCACGTCGCACCGCTGTACCACTCGGCGAGCCTCAACATGCTGCTACTGAACGGGGTGATGCTCGGAGCGACCCACGTGATCCTCCCGGCGTTCGAACCGGCCACGGTGGCCGACACCCTCGCCCGCGAGCGGATCACGTTCTTCTTCGGCGTCCCGACGATGTACACCCACCTGCTGCGGCTGCCGGACCTCGCCGCTCGCGATCTCTCGCGCCTGCGGATCTGCCTCTACGGCGCCGCACCGATGCCCGCCCGCACCGCCGAGGCCCTGGTCGCAGCGCTGCCCGACGCCTGGATCGTGCAGGCGTGCGGCCAGACCGAGGGCGGCCCGGGCGGCATCCTGCTGCACCACGACGACGTCGTCGCGCGCCCGGAGGCCAGCGGTCGGGTCGCGGTGCCCAACACCGAGGTGCGGATCGTCGACCCGAGCGGGAACGACGTCGAGCCGGGCACCGTCGGCGAGATGATCATGCGCGGCGAGTCGATGATGAAGGGCTACTGGCGCAAGCCGGAGGCGACCGCCGAGACCGTGCGCGACGGATGGGTCCACACCGGCGACCTCGCCCGGATCGACGAGGACGGCTACATCACCCTCGTCGACCGCCTGAAGGACCTCATCATCACCGGCGGGGCCAACGTCTACTCCGCGGAGGTGGAGGGTGTCCTCGCCGCACACCCCGCGGTCGGCGACCTGGCCGTCGTCGGGCGCCGGAGCGAGGAGTACGGCGAGATCGCCGTCGCCGTCGTCGACCTCGCCCCGGGCGCCACGCTCACGCTCGACGAGCTGCGCGAGTACGGCCGCACGCATCTCAGCGGCTACAAGCTCCCGCGGGAGCTCACGATCGGCGCCGTGCCGCGCAACCCGTCCGGCAAGATCCTCAAGCACCGGCTCCGGGGGGCCCTGGATGGCTGAGGAACGTGAAGGATTCCCGCACCCGCTGACAGGAGACGCCGCATGACCCGAGAAGCCGTGATCGTCGACGCCGTCCGCACCCCGGTCGGCAAGCGCGGCGGGCAGCTGCGCGACTGGCACCCGGTCGACCTGCTCGCGCACACCCTCACCCACCTCGTCGACCGCACCGGCGTGGCCCCGGACTCGCTGGCCGACGTGATCGTGGGCTGCGCCCTGCAACGCGGCGAGCAGACCGGCAACGTCGCCCGCACCGCGCTGCTCGGCGCCGGGCTGCCGATCGGTCTGCCCGGCACCACCCTGGACCGGCAGTGCGGCTCCGGTCAGCAGTCGGTCCATTTCGCGGCGCAGGGCGTGCGCTCCGGCGAGTACGACGTCGCGATCGGCGCCGGTGTCGAGTCGATGTCGCGGGTCGATCTCGGTCCGCTGTTCGACCCGAGCGGGCCGCGGGGCGAGTGGTACGGCGAGCGGGCGCTCGCCCGGTTCGAGGGCAACCTGCCTGCCCAGGGTCCGTCCGCCGAGCTGGTCGTCGCCAAGTGGGGCTACACCCGCGACCAGCTCGACGACTTCGCCGTCCGCAGCCACCAGCGGGCCGCCGCGGCGACCGACGCCGGGCACTTCGCGGCGCAGCTCGTGCCGCTGGAGGGCGTCGACGGCCCGATGACCCGCGACGAGGGCATCCGCGCCGCGCCCGACCGGCAGCGGATGGCCACGTTGACGCCGGTCTTCGACCCGGCGGGCGCGATCACCGCCGCGAACTCGTCCCAGATCAGCGACGGCGCCGCCGCGCTGCTCGTCGCCGACCGGTCGTACGCGGAGGCGGTGGGCCTGCGGGCGCGGGCGCGGATCGTGTCGATGGCGGTCGCCGCCGACGACCCGGTTCTGCAGTTCACCGCGATCCTCGCCGCCACCCGCGCCGCGCTCGACCGGGCCGGGCTGACGATCGTTGACATCGACCTGGCCGAGGTCAACGAGGCGTTCGCGCCCGTCCCGATGCTCTGGCGCGACGAGTTCGGCTACCCGGACGACCAGCTCAACGTGAACGGCGGCTCGATCGCGATCGGCCACCCGCTCGGCTCGACCGGCGGACGCCTGCTCACCCAGCTCCTCGACGAGCTGGAGCGTCGCGAGGCCCGCTACGGCCTACTCACCGTCTGCGAAGCCGCCGGCATGGCCAACGCCACCGTCATCGAACGCCTCCCCTGACCCCACCCGCGCACCGACGAAGGAGTCCCTCGTGCCGGCACCCACCCGCACCGTCGTGACCGGATACCCGTCCACGATGGGCGACGACGTCCAGCTCAACACCACCACCCTGATCCGGCACGCCGCCCGGACCCACGGCGACCGCGAGATCGTCTACCGGCTCCCGGACGGCGGCTGGGGCCGCTACACCTACGCCGACGCCTACGACCGCATCGTGCGCGGGGCGAACGCCCTGGCCGGCCTCGGCGCCGGCCCGGCCACCCGGGTCGGCATCCTCGACTGGAACAGCCGCCGTCACTACGAGCTCTACTGGGCGATCCCCGGTCTCGGGTCGGTGATGGTGCAGCTCAACCTGCGCCTGGGGCCCGAGGACCTCTCCTTCGTCGTCGCCGACAGCGGGACCTCGATCGTCTGCGTGGACGAGACGCTGCTGCCGGTCGCCGAGGCCGTGGCCCCGATGCTGCCCGACGTCACCGCGTGGGTCGTGCTGACGGACAAGCCGCTCGACCAGATCAGCACGACGCTGCCGAACGTGCACCACTACGAGGACCTCGTCGCTGCCGCGGCGCCCCGGATCGACTGGCCGGAGATCGACGAACGCTCCGCCTACGGCGCCTGCTACACGACCGGCACCACCGGCCGGCCGAAGGGCGTCTACTACTCGCACCGCGCGATCTGCCTGCACTCCTTCTCGCTCGCCACGAACATCGGCATGACCCTCGACGACTGCACGATGCTGATCACGCCGATGTTCCACGGACAGGCCTGGGGCCTGCCGCAGGCGGCCACCCTGACCGCCAACAAGATCGTCTTGCCGGGCCGGTACACGGCCGAGGACACCAGGCCGCTCACCGACGCGCTGATCGCCGAGGACGTGACCGTCACCAACGGTGCTCCCGCGATCTTCGGGCCGATGCTGGACTACATCCGCTCGCTCGAGGACAAGCCCGACCTGGGACGGCTGCGGATGATGTCGGGCGCGACCGAGCCGCCGCTGTCGTTGATGCGCGGCTTCGCCGAGCTGACCGGCGCGGAGATCGTGCACGCCTACGGCGCGACCGAGACCACGCCGCTGGTCACCATGAACCGGTACAAGCCGGGCGTGCGTGCCCGGCTGTCCGGTGACGACCTGCTCGAGCTCAAGCGCAAGCAGGGGCTCCCCGCCACCCTGGTCGACGTCCGGCTCGTCGACGCGGCCGGCGAGGACGTCCCGCACGACGGCGTCGCCCAGGGCGAGATCTGTGTGCGCGGCCCGTGGATCACCACGCGCTATCACAACATGGCCGATGCCGACGACCGTTTCACGGGCGGCTGGTGGCGCAGCGGCGACGTCGGCACGATCGACCCGGACGGCTACCTCAAGGTCACCGACCGGCTCAAGGACGTGATCAAGAGCGGCGGCGAGTGGATCTCCTCCATCGACATGGAGAACCTGCTGGCCGGCCACCCCGCCGTCGCCCAGGCGGCGGTCGTCGGGCTGCCGCACCCCAAGTGGCAGGAGCGGCCGTTCGTGCTCATCGTCCCGACCCCCGGGCACGAGGTGACGCTCGCGGACCTGCATGCGCACCTGTCGTCGGCGTTCGCGTCCTGGCAGCTGCCGGAGTCCTTCATCACGGTCAGCGAGATCCCCCGCACCAGCGTCGGCAAGTGCGACAAGAAGACCATCCGCACGACGTGGGCCGGTCACTACGGCGGTACCGATGACTGAGCAGCCCACCGAGACCCTGGTCTCCGCCGAGCGGCACGGCCCGGTCGCACTGCTCACGCTGGAGCACGTCGGGTCCTACAACGCGCTCGGCCGCGACCTGGTCGCCGAGCTGACCGGCCGGCTCACCGACGCGGCCGCCGACCCGGATGTGCGCGTCGTGGTCGTCACCGGCGCCGGCCCGGCGTTCTGCGCCGGCGCCGACATCGCCGAGGTCCCGGCCATGATCGGCGCCGCGCCGACCGACGAGCTGCCGTTCGACCGGCTCTTCGACGTCCTCACCGACTACCCGACACCGACGGTCGCGGCCGTGCGCGGCATCGCGTACGGCGGCGGGTGCGAGCTGGCGTTGGCCTGCGACATCGCGATCGCCGGCCATTCGGCCCGGTTCGCCGTCCCCGAGGTCAAGCTCGGGGTCATTCCCGGGGCCGGTGGCACGCAGCGGCTCGTGCACGCCGTCGGCAAGGCCAAGGCGATGCGCATGCTGCTGTCCGGCGACGCGGTCGACGCCGCATGGGCCTGCGACGCCGGGCTGGTCGCCGACGTGGTCGACGATGACGAGGTCGTCCCGGCCGCGATCGGGCTGGCCCGCCGCATCGCCGGGAACGCGCCGCGCGCCGTGGCACTCGCCGCGGACGCCGCCCGCCGAGCCCACGACCAGCCGCTGCGGGAAGGGCTGGCGACCGAACGCCACAACTTCCTGCGCGCGCTCGGCACCGACGACGCCCGCGAGGGGCTGTCCGCCTTCACCGCGGGCCGCACACCAGCCTTCACCGGCCGATGAGAGGGAGCATCCGATGATTCTCGACGACTACCGCGCCCCCTGGGCCACCCAGGAGCTCGACGACCTCCGCGGGCTCGCCCGCACCTTCATCGCGAAGGAGGTCGTGCCGAACCAGGAGCGCTGGGCGGCGGCGCACATGGTCGACCGCGAGTTCTGGCGGGCCGCCGGCCGGGCCGGGCTGCTCTGCATCAGCATCCCCGAGGAGTACGGCGGCGGCGGCGCGACGTTCGCCCATGAGGCCGTCATCGCCGAGGAGCAGGCCCGCGTCGGTGACGACGCCTGGGCCAACATGGTCCACAGCACGATCGTCGCGCACTACATCAACGCGTTCGGTACCGAGGAGCAGAAGCAGCGCTGGCTGCCCGGCATGGCCTCCGGTGACCTCGTCGGCGCGATCGCCATGACCGAACCCGGAACCGGCTCGGACCTCCAAAGCGTCCGCACCCGCGCCCGCCGCGACGGCGACCACTATGTGATCGACGGTGCCAAGACGTTCATCTCCAACGGCACCCACTGCGACCTGCTGGTCGTCGTCGCCCGCACCGGGGACGACGAGGGCGGCAAGGGGCTGTCCCTCATCGTCGCCGAGACCGAGGGCCTGGAGGGCTTCGAGCGCGGCCGCGTGCTGGACAAGATCGGCCAGCACGGCCAGGACACCCGGGAGCTGTTCTTCTCCGGCATGCGGGTCCCGGCGGGCAACCTGCTCGGCACCCAGGGACGCGGCTTCGCACAGCTGATGCAGCAACTGCCGCAGGAACGACTGATCATCGCGGTGGCCGGCGCCGCGGCCGCCACCGCGGCAGTCCGCGAGACGATCGCCTACGTGAAGGAGCGGGAGGCGTTCGGTCAGAACCTGATGAGCTTCCAGAACACCCGCTTCGTGCTCGCCGAGTGCGCCACCGACGCGACGGCCGCCCGCAGCATGGTCGACGGGTTCATCCCCCGCCACATGGCGGGCGAGCTGGACGCCGCGTCCGCTTCGATGGCGAAGTTCTTCTGCACCGACGTGCAGAACAACGTCGTCGACCGCTGCCTGCAGCTGTTCGGCGGGTACGGCTACATGAACGAGTACCCGATCGCGCGCATGTTCACCTCGGCCCGCGTGCAGAAGATCTACGGCGGCACCAACGAGATCATGAAGGAGCTTGTTGCCCGGTCCCTGTGAGAAGGCCGTCCACCAGATGGAGCGTCGATATCCCACGAGAGGAACCCCTACCGGGACACCCCCGCGCCGACCAGCGCTGAAGCATCGGCCCAGTACGAGGCGTCCCGTAAGCCTGGTTCGGTGAATAGTTCCGGTGAGGGGGCCATAACCGGCACACTGCCCCGGTGACCGGACTGCTGATCGGCTACGCCCGCTGCTCCACCGACGCCCAGGACCTCACCGCTCAACGCGACGCCCTCACCGCGCTCGGCGTCGCGACCGAGCGGATCTACGTCGACCACGGGCTCACCGGCACCAACCGCGCCCGACCCGGGCTACGCGAAGCCCTTGCCGCATGCCGCGCCGGCGACACCCTCGTGATCACGAAGCTTGATCGCCTCGCCCGCTCGGTGCCCGACGCCCGTGCGATCGCCGACGAGCTCACCGCCGGCGAGATCAAGCTCTGCATCGGCGCCTCGGTGCACGACCCCACCGACCCCATCGGCCGGCTACTGTTCAACGCACTCGCCATGATCGCCGAGTTCGAGGCCGACCTCGTCAGGATGAGGACACGCGAGGGCATGAAGGTCGCCAGAGCCAAGGGCCGGCTGCGCGGCAAGCAGCCCAAGCTCTCACCGCGACAGGAAGCCCACCTCGTCTCACTCCACGCCGCCGGCGAGCACACCATCAGCGAGCTTGAGGAGCTCTTCTCCGTCACCCGCTCCACGGTCTACCGAGCGCTCTCCCGCGCTCGCGCGAAGGTGGGCTGACCCGGCCCGGCAGTTACCTTGCACCTCGGGTCATCGCGAGTCCTGGGTACTACCGCCGCGCCTGGCGACGAGGTGGGCAACACCTGCGCCGCCAACCGCGATCTCCCCCCGCGCAACCACCATCGGCAGCTCAGGAGGCTACTCAGCCGTATCCGCCCGATTTTCGGCGAGTACTACGGCGACCCCCTCCCCGCTCGACGAGCGCCACGACGAGGAGCACACGATGAGCACCTGCACCCACCCCGGCGCGCACGTCCACGGCCTGATCGGCTCCGGACCGGTCCCCGTGGCGCCCGAGGAGACCCGGCTCGCCCTGGAACCGGCCGAGTGGGGCCACCTGTCCGGGCCGTTACGGCCCGGGGAGCGCATGTCGGCCTCGATCGGGGCGTGCAGCAGCTGCGGGGCGCTGGTGGTGTCCGTGTCGACCTGGCACCCCACCGACGGCCGTGGAGAGCACGCGGTGCAGTACCGGACCCCCTGGACCGCGATGTACGGCCGCAGCCCTGACGAGCCGGTGCCCGCTGACCCGACCGCGCGGCCCGGGCTCCCGGTCACCCTGGTCGGCCCGGGCGGGGTCGACCTCACACCCCGCGGAGCGTGAGGTGAGCACCGGCGGCGGGCGGATCAGACGGATCGCTGCCGGTGCTCGTCACCTGAATCGCCGTCCGCCCGCGTGGACAGGTGCACGGCGACCCACGTAGCCCCGACGATGATCGCCAAGTCAACGGCAGGGTGGGCAATCAGCGTGATCAGGACAGCTGACGGGGCGATGACGGCAGCAGAACGACCGCCGGTCCCGAGTCCCTTCCGCCACTCGCTCGCGACCAGCGCGGCCGCAACCACCGCCAGCAGCGCGGCCACCGCGGCATTCACGGCGGCGAACCCGAGCGCGAAGAAGACCAGCACGCCAACGCCCCAGCCCGGGCCAGCTCCGGAGACCAACGGGACCTCGCTCGATCCCCGGGCCCTGCGCTCTCGCCGAGCCGCACGCCGATCCTCACGGGCGATACCGCGTTCGTATTCGGCTCGGATGCGGTTCTGCTCGTCGGCCAAGGCCCGGGCCTGCTCGCGCCCTTGGAGGCGGCCGAGCCGCAACGCTTCACAGTCCGGGCAGTCACGATCGCTGCCGAAGAAGTGGCGCCCGCATCCGCTCACGCCCCGATTCTACTACAACTGGCGTTGAGATGATCTGCACGTCATGTCAGAACATGCCCACGGGCTCTGAGTCTCCTCCCGGCCACTGGATCGTGATGGTGGCTCCGGCGGCCGCTGCTTTGCAGAGATAGACGTGCGATTCCACGATCTCGTCGAGCGCGGCCACCACGTCGCCGTCATGGGACAGTAGAGCTATTTCCAGGATAGTGCGTGACCCGTCGGTCAAGTGCTCGCGGAGTCCGTCCAGCGGATCGGACGGGCCGATTCTGTCACGCGCGTTTCTGTCATATCGTCACCATACCGACTCAGTCGCCGACTCGGAGGAGACGGCGCGACCTGTTTCGGACCCCCCGCAGGAGACTCACTTTCTCGGGCGATGGCACGCACCGCGTCGCCGTCCGCCCCCCGGCTGAGCGCGCCCAGTCGAGCACGGCGCCGCGGCGCCGGTTCCCAGCCGCACCGCGGCCTCATGCAGACCGCCGCGCCGCCGTCTTCGGTCCTAGGTTCGCTTCCAGCGCGTACCCGCCTTGTCCTACGTCGTTGCTTCCGACGTCGACAAGCACACGCAGCCGCACAGCAGCCGCTCACGCAGCCTCAACTACAGCGACCAGCACATGATTACAGCAGCTACCAGCGTCATCATCATTTGATCTCTACTCTCACAACACACCTATGCACAGTGTTGTGATCTTGGTCGGGTCCGGTACGATGGGCTCGTGCTGCGCATCACCGCCATCGGCTCCGGAGCGGTCGAGTACCTGCTCCGCGGCTCGGGGTGCCGCGAGCACGACCACGCCGTCGAGAAGGCGGCGGGCCAGCAGGGGCCGGAGTACTACACCGCCGCCGTGGAGCACGGTGAGGCTCCGGGCCGGTGGGCCGGGTCGGGCATGGAGGCGATGGGGCTGGAGTTCCGGGCCGGGGACGCGGTGAACCCGGACGACGTGCGGGCGGTGTTCGGGCAGCTCCGCCGCCCGGAGTCGACCGAGGCGGAGCCGGAGTTCCTGGGGCGCCGGCCTGCGCATTTCCGCACCGAGGCGGAGCGGTACAACGCGCTGGCCGCGAAGGAGTCCGGCGAGGTCACGCCGGAGCGTGAGCGGGAATTGCGGTCCGAGGCTGCCACGTCCGGGCGGAAGCCGGTGGCGTACTACGATTTCACGTTCTCTGCCGTGAAGTCTATTTCCGTGTATGAGGCTGCTTTGCGGGCGACCGGTCAGACGGAATTGGCTGACAAGGTGGTGGAGGCGCACAATCGAGCGGTTCAGGTCGCGTTGGAGTACGCCGAGTCGCGGGTGATTTTCACGCGGACCGGGTCGCACGCTCGCACGGTGACCGGGAATGAGTCGATCGGTCGGCACGAGGCCGGTACTGGCGCGGTGTGGACGGTGTGGGCTCACTCCACGAGCCGGGAGAACGAGCCGCAGATGCACACGCACGCGGCCCTGTTGAACCGGACGGTGACCGAGGCCGGGAAGATCGGCGCTCTCGACGGCGCGAGTTTCCGGGCCTACAAGGAGGCCATTGCCGCCGCCTACGAGCGGGCGACCGAGCAGTTCGTGACCGAGGAGACCGGGGCGCGGTTCGAGCTGCGCCCGGACGGCAAGGCCCGCGAGATCGTCGGCATCGACCCCGAGGTGATGGCGGAGGCGTCGACGCGGCGGGGGCAGGTGACCGGGCTCGTCGCCGAGCGCGTCGCGCTCTACCGGGATCGGCACGGCAAGGAGCCGGACGCGGCCGCGATGAAGCGGATCACGGACATGGCCGTGTACGAGACCCGGAAGGCGAAGGGGCCGGAGTCCGGGCCGGCCGCGGTCGCGCGGTGGAGCGAGCAGCGGACAGAGCGGTTGGCCGCGATGGTGGCCGATGTCGAGGCGGCCGGACAGCGGGCGGCCGGGCCGGTGTCCGCGGGTGGTCACGTGTCCGGTGGGGCGGTGGCCGTTGACCGGCTCGCCGGTCACGGCGTGGCCGCGGGTGCGGACACGGCCGCGGACGTGGCCGCTGCGCACCTGCGGGACGTGTCCGCGTCGGCCATCGAGGACGTGCAGGCGTCCTACTCGGTGTGGACGCTGGGGAACCTCGCGGCCGCGATCGACAAGCGTCTGGGGTCCGCGGCCGATCTCGGCGTGGCCGCCGAGGATCGCCCGGTCCGGTTGGAGGAGATCGCGCGGGAGGCGCTGCGGTCGGTGGAGGTTGTGCAGGTCTCCACGCCGGACCCGGTCGAGGTTCCGGAGTCGTTCCGGCGCGCGGATGGCGGGTCGATCTACCGGCGCGCGAACGCGGAGCGGTACGCGACTGCCGCGCATCTGGCCGCGGAGCAGCGGGTGTCCGCCCGGATGGCCGCCCCGCTGGCCGGTGCGGTGACCGCGGACAGCGACGGGCTGGACGTGGAGGCACTGCGGTCGCGGCTGGCCGCGGCCGGCCTGTCCGGTGACCAGGTCGACGCAGTGGCCGGGATCATCGGGTCCGGCCGTCTCGGTGACTGCCTGGTCGGCCCCGCCGGGACCGGGAAGTCCCGCACGGTCGGTGAGCTCGCCCGGGTGTGGGCAGAGCACGCCGATGGCCGCGTGCTCGGTCTCGCCACGTCGCAGATCGCGACGCAGAACTTGGCCGGGGACGGCTTGGAGGCGCTCAACACGACCCGGTTCCTCAACGGCTTCACCGCGGACGAGGCGGGGGAGGTCCGTGACCGGCTCACCGGTCGGGACCTGGTGATCGTCGACGAGGCCGGGATGTCGTCGACGCAGGAGCTGGACCGGATCGTCGAGCTGTGCTCCGCCGCGGGGGCGAAGGTGGTCCTGACCGGTGACCATCACCAGCTCGACGCGGTCGGTGCCGGTGGCCTGTTCCGGCAGGTGATCGCCGAGCGCGGCGCGTACGAACTGCACGAGGTGCACCGGTTCCGCGCCGAGTGGGAGCGCGAGGCGAGCTTGAAGCTGCGCGGCGGGGACCCGTCCGCGTTCGACGCCTACAACGACCGTGGCCGCGTGCACGCGGGCACGTGGGAGGAGATGCAGGCCCTCGCCGCCGAGCGGTACCTGTCGGACGTCCTGGACGGCAAGGACACGCTGCTCATCACCGGCACCAATGAGGGGGCGGGGGAGCTGTCGGCGTCGATCCGGGACCGGTTGATCGAGCTGGGGCGGGTCGAGGAGGCTCCGGTCGCCTACGTGCGCGGCGCCAAGGGAAAGCAGGAGGTGTCGGTCGGGGACCGGGTGCAGGCACGGCTCAACGACTACCGTGCCCGCGTCGACCGTGGCCCGGGCGCGGCCGTGGAGCCGGACCCGGTGACGAACCGGGCGCTCTACACGGTGGTCGGGCGGCACGCGGAGTCCGGGGCGCTGCTCGTCCGGGACCAGGGCGGCGCGACCGCGCACCTGCTGCCGGGCTACGTGCGGGAGCACGTGACGTTGGCCTACGCGGTGACCGAGCACGCCAGCCAGGGCGTCACGGTGCAGCGCGGGCACTACCTGCCCGACCGGGATGCGACCCGGGAGGGCGCGTACCCCGGTCTCACCCGTGGTGCGGAGGAGAACCACGTCTACCTGCCCGCGGTGCGGGCGGCGGACGAGCACGACCCGGAGCGGGTCGAGGAGTCCGCGCGGGAGTGCTTCACCGGCATCTACACCGCCAGCTCGGCGCAGCGCAGCGCGACGGACACGCTGCGCGAGGGGCAGCGGGCCGCGGGCTCGTTCGCGATGGCGGCCGCGACGCTGGACGCGGTGTCCGATGACCACGCCCGCGGCCGGTACGGCGCGGTGCTGGCCGAGGTGCTCGGCCCGGACGCCGCGGCCGCGGCCGCCGACGACCGGGCGGCGTACGGCCGGTTGTTGCAGGCGACGCGGGAGGCGGAGATCGCGGGGCACGACCCGGCCGCGGTGCTGGCCGAGGCGGTCGGGGTGCGCGGCCTGGACACCGCCGAGAGTGTGCCGGACGTCGTCCGGTGGCGGCTCCGGCAGCTGACCGAGGCCCGGGTTCCGGAGCGGGCCGTGGACCCGGCGGACTGGACGACGCGGGTACCGGCCCCGGACGGGACCGAGGCCGGGCAGTACGTCGCGGACCTGGCCGCGGCGGCGACCGAGCGTCAGACCCGGTTGGGTCGACAGCTCGCCGAGGAGCCGACCGGGTGGGCGTTGAGCCAGCTCGGCGACGTCCCGGAGGTTGGGCAGGTCGCCGAGCGGGCCGCGTGGGAGCGGTCCGCGGGTGCGGTGGCCGCGTACCGGGAGATGGAGCGGGTACCGGCCGATCAGGAGTCGATCGGTGCGGCGCCGTCGCGGGAGTTCCCGCTCCGGCGGGCGTTGTGGCAGTCCGCGCGGGACGCGCTCGGCCCGGTCCCGGACGATGTGGTCGACCACCGTGCGCTCACCGATGGGGAGCTGTACCAGCGCACCGAGCGGTGGGCGCGGGAGCAGGCCGTCGCGCCGGAGTTCGTCGCGGACAAGATGCGGGAGGCGTACCGGGCCGCGCACGAGCAGCGGGTGCGGGTCAGCGCGCGGACCGCCGAGATCGGCGCCGCAGGCGATGGTGACCCCGACCTGCCCCGGAAGATCGAGGAGCGTGCCTCGCTCCGTCGGATGATGCAGTGGCAGCAGCAGCGGGCCGCCGACCTCGAGAACAGCCACGCGCACCGGTCGAAGTGGGCCGAGGCGCACCGCGACGTCGCCGAGGATGCGCGGCTCGCCGCCGAGGAGCTGGCCCGGCGGAACCGGGCGGCCGACCGCGCCGGCGCGGTCACGCCGGATCCGCGCAAGGTCGGGCCGGACGCCGCGCCCGGCCGTGGGCAGGAGCCGTCCGTGCGGCGGCCGGCCCCAGCCGATCACCGGGACGTCGAGGGCCGGGACGTCGAGGGCCGGTCGAGCGGAGCGGCGCGGCGGGCGGTGCCGACCACGGCCGAGGCGATCGAGACGCTCCGGACGGCCCGGCAGACGTCCGACGAGCGGCGTGCCTACCAGCGCGGCCACGACGCCGCGCAGGACACCGCACGCACGCAGGGGGCCGCCGCCGCGGCGGAAGCGGAGCGGCAGCAGCGCACAGCCGGGTACGACCATGTCCGCACCCAGCGTGAGACCGCCACGGTCGAGCGCGGCGCCGAGCAGGACGGGCCCACGATCGAGATGTGACCGGCCGGGCCCCCTACTGGGGCGGGTCGGTTGTGGTGGCCGTGTGCCGGGCGATGAGCGCGGCCTCCTGGTCGAGCGCTGCGAGCAGCTCCGGGCTCGGCTGTTCCCAGGTGGTGCGCGGTCCCCACGGGGACCGGCACACCTCGTGCTCCTGCCCGGTGATCCGCTCGTGCATCGGCGGGTCGAGGATCTCGAAGTCGTACCCGCCCGGGGGCGGACCCCACCGGCACCCGAACCGGTCCTCCGTCCGCCCCTGCAACACCTGGTCGTACAGCGGGAGGACAGCGCGGATGCCGCGGCGCAGGCGGTGCACGTCGACCGGGAGGCGGCGACCGTCCCGCACCGACACACCGGTCCGGCCGACATAGAGGTGATGGTGGACCCGGACCCGGTCCGGGTCCCCGTTCATGGTGGCCTCACCGTGGGCGGTGAGGTCGAGGCGGGCCGGGACCGGGGCCCCGTGCTCGTCGAGGACGAACCCGCCGAGCCGCTGCACCTGCTGCACGGTGCGGGCGATCGCGTCGTCGTAGACCCGCAGGCAGGCCGCTGCGTCGATGCCGCGGCCGGTGCGGAACAGGTCGTCGACGAACGCGGAGAACGACAGCGGGGCGCGGAACTGCACGTCGAGCGCGTCCGCGGGTGGTGCGTCGGCGGGGTCGTCCGGGTCGAACAGACGGCCGGGTTCGAGCCAGGTCTCCCCGATTCGTCCGAGGTCAGCCATCGTGTCCGCCTCCTAGGCGCGTCGCCGGTCGCAGGGTAGAGGACCCCACCGACAACTCACCCCGGTCTCCGGCACCGCACAGCGCGGCGCTACATGCGGTAACGGTCCGAGAGGCTCGGGCCCGGCGGTATCCAACTCGTATCCACGACAGGTTCGATCCCGAGGTGACGGGCATGTTCCTCCACCGCCGCCGGGTCCGGGATCCAGTCCGCCTCGATCGTGTCGACACACAGCGGGCAGACCGGAGCGCAGGCGACTCCGCACCGGGTGTCGATCGCGTACCGGGCCATTTCCGGGTCCTGCTCCGCACATCCGGCGCACTTCACGTACCGAGGCAGCGGAGGGCATCCGCTGGTGTCATACGGCGTCTTGTCCATCGTCTTGACCTCCCCGCGCGGCGCGTGCCGCGCTCGGCTTTCCGGCCTCATATGCAGTAGTGCAGTGTTGCCGTAACTCCGTCTTGCAGTAATGCAGTAACACCGTAGCTACTGTCTGCCGTAGCCGGTGGGATCCTCGGCGATCCGGTCCCGGACAGCGTCGGCGAGCCCTGAGTTTGCGTCCAGCTCGGCGAGCAGGGCCCGGACCACGACCGCGCCAGGCAGGTCCGCGGCCATGCCCAGGGACTCCCGGAGAGCGTTTCGCCGGGCCCGGAGCCGCTCGTGAGCCAGTGGGGACAGATCCACCGTCATCCGTACCGGCTTCGTCCGCGGCGCGATGCTGGCAGGGCGCCCCGGGCGAGCTGCCGCCCGGGGCGGCGGAGCCTGATCGTGGGGCGGGGAGAGCGGTCCCGGGTCTCGCTGGACCTCGCCCGGGTCGGCGGCCGGTGTGCGGTTCGCCGCGCGGGCTGCACGTGCCCGCAGGTCGTCGCGTCGGGTCACCAGCCACCCCGCCCGGCGATCTCGGCGGCGGCGTCCACCACGGCGGTGTCCTCGGCCCGCAGCGTCACCGGCCCGCCGATGGCCTGGGCGTAGCGCTCGGCCATCGGGATCACCGCCCGGCAGGAGTAGCGCCGCGACTCGTCCAGCATCTCCCGGTAGACCGCCGCGCTGGTGGTGCCCGTCCGAACTCGGTTCCACAGCACCGACACCACCGCCGGGCGGGCGCGCAGCGGCTCCACCTCGTCCAGCGCGTCCCACACCGTCGGCAGGACGTCCCACTCCGACGAGGTGGGGGCGAGGGTCACCACCACGTCGGTCGCGGCGCGCATCGCCGAGTAGACGATGCCGCGCTGAAGCTCCAGCGGCGGGGTGTCCACGACGGCGACGTCGTAGCGGTCCGGCGACACGATCCCGGGCAGGTCAGCGTGCAGCTTGTTGGTGGCCAGCCCGACCACGGGAATCGACCAGTCCGCGTCCTGCGCCCAGCGGGTCAGCGTGCCTTGCGGGTCGGCATCCACCGCAATCACGCGGCGGCCGGCCCCGGCCCATGCGTGCGCGAGAAGGCCGGTGCTCGTGGACTTCCCGCTACCGCCCTTCAAGTTCGTGACAGTGACCACGCGCAGGCCGGGCCCGGGAGAAGGGGGTGAAGGAGCCATGCGGCGAGCGTACGTACTGCGGTACGGCGTGCAGTACTGCCGTAGCTACTGCGGGGAAGCGACACACCCGCGCCCCTGCCGGGGCGTGCCTCCGGCGGCCCCTCCGGGGAGGGCCTCAGCTCCAGGATGAGGGGGAAGGGCGTGGGTCATCCCGCCACGACGGCGCCCCAAGGGACAACCAGGTCAGGGGTTCCACGTCAACCGGAAAGGCGTGGTTGACGTGGAACCCCTGACCTGGTCGGGCAGAGCCCGCCGACGCGACGGGATGACCCACAGACACCCGAGCGGGGCGGGCGCCCCCAACCGCAGACCGATCAGCCGGCCTCACGCGCCCGGCGCTCCGCAACGTCCTGGTCGACAGCCCGTCGCCAGAACGGAGCCCAGTGGTCCGGGTGGATCGGATCCCACACCACCTGGATAGTGTCCGATCCGTGCCGGTCCTTGCCCGGCGCTTTCCGGGTGACCTTCCCGGTCAGGGGTCGCCCATCGTCGGTAACCAAGGGGCGGCCGGCGGCGTCCGCACCGTCATGCCGTCCCGGTTCACAGTTCCACTCAAGCCCCGATCGTTCGTTCAGCTGTCGCCGCGAGCCGGCGAGTGGCTCCTCCCCGAGGATCAGTCCTTGGGTGTGCGGCAGCCACCGGTCATGCCAGTCCGCGGAAGCCGCCGCCGACGCGGCCGGGCCGGTGTGCGCGGCCAGGTAGGCGGTGTGCAGAGCGGAGAGTCGACGGACCACGGGCCGGTGCAGCGCCCAGCAGTCGGGCAGGTGACCCCGCCGCCAGTCGTACCAGGGGCCGAGGACGTCGGCGACCCACGCGGCAAGCCGGGTCCACTCCTCCACCGCCTGGTCGGCGGTCAGGTTCTCCCACACGACCCCTCGGACCGGTCCGTCATCGCTGCCGCTCGTGGTGCCGCCCGCACCTGTGGTGTGCCCGCGCAGCTCGGCGACCTGCTCGGCGAGCGTGTCCAGGCGCGGCAACGTCTGCGCGAGCAGGTCCGTGGACTCGGTCACCGTCTCCCCCAGCCGGTCGAGGGCGTCGCCCTGGGCCGTGGCCCGACGGTCGAGGTCGGCGAGGAGGTCGGCGAGAACCTCGTACCGGGTGTTGTCAGCTGCGGTCACGGGTGTCGGCCTCCGATCCGAATCGGGTGTTGAGGATGCCGTACGACGCGGCCAGGAACCGGGACGCCGGCCCGACCGGGAACGACAGCGCGGCCGGGCCGTCCTCGCCCATCAAGCGCAGCACCCGGGCGGGCGGGCCATCGGCCACCGGGTCGAACCGGGCCACGATCAGACGACCGGCACCGTCGGTCCCGGCGCCCCCGGCCCGTCGGGCGAGCCCGGCCGCGAACAGCTCCCGCGGCAGCACCCACACTGCGCCGTCGACGGCGAGCCGGACCCGGTCCGGGGTGCGGGCAGACCAGCGCAGCAGCAGCGACGCCCACGGCTCCCGGCGCCGGTACCGGTGCCCGAGCCGCGCAGAGAGCGTCTCCTGGATCGTCGCGACCGTCGGGCCGCCGGTACCGGGGTCGATCCTGTACCGGATCCTCACGCCGTCGTGTCCCGGTCGAGGCCGAGCGCGATCCGGCGGGTTCGGACCAGCTCGTACCCGGGGGTGTACCGGACCACCGCCGGGCGCGGCGCGAGCCCGAGCACGTAGGCGTGGTGGCGCGGCATCCGAGAGATCACGTCACCCTCCACCAGCAGCTCCCGGGGTCGCGTCACCGACACCGACCGGGACCGGCGGCCCCCCTCCCCCTCGGAGGCGCCCTCCGTGTCGAGCCGCACCCGCCGTTTCCCGCCCAGGTGCGCGAGGTCGTCCAGATCGTCGGTGCCGGACACTCCGGGAAGGATCACCTTCACCGGAAGGTTCTGCCAGATCACGTCTCCGGCGTCGCGACCCCACCGGGTCGAGAGCTGCGCGAGCGACTGGAAGATCGCGACGACGGTGATGCCCCAGCCGCGCGAGTCCGCCGCCCACCGGTCCAACGGCACCGGGGTCAGGTTCGCGACCTCATCGAGCAGGAACGCGCACGTCGTCGGCAGCATCCCGCCCGCCTCGGCGGCCGCGCGCTGCGCCTCGGCGAAGACCGCTTCGACCAGGGCGGTGAACAGCGGTGCTACCCGGTTGTCGTTCGCACCGCCGACCAGGTACAGCGTCCCGTGCCCAGCGAGGAACTCCCCCAGGTCGAGGGTGTCGCCATCAGTGGCGGTGCACGCTGCGGCGATCGTCGGGGACTGCATGAACGCGAGCGCCGCGTGCACGTTGGTCATCACCGTGGCCGCAGTCTTCGGGTTCTGAGTGAGGGCGGTGCGCAGCATGTCGGGCAGCGTCGCGTCCACCAACGTCGAGCCGCGCTCGACCGCGTCGGAGAGGATCTCGACCGGGACGGGGTCGTGCCCGGCGGGGTCGTACCGAGCGTTGACCCAGCTGACGACGGCATCCAACCGGCGGCCGTCGATCGCGGCCGCCATCAGGCAGCCCCGCAAGACGAGTTCGGCCTGCCCCGACCAGTACGAGGCATCCTCCACACCGGCGGTGCCGCCCGAGCCTCGCACCAGGGCGGCGGCCCGGGCCGACGCCACCGCACCATCCTGGCATCCGGCCACCGGGTCCCACCGGAACGTCGATGCCAGGTCGCCGAGTCGCTCCGGGTTGAACACCGCTACCGGCCCGCGGGTCGCCCGGCGGATCGCCATCGTTGCCCGCGCCAGCTCCGGTTTCGTGGAGGTCACCACCGCGGCGCCGGGCGCGTCGAGGACCAACCCGGTGAGGTACTGGGACTTGCCTGAGCCCTGCGGGCCGAGGATGCCGACCCCGCGGGTCCACGGCGCGTACACCGGTTTCCGCCGCAGGTGGACCGGTCCGGACACGAGCCGACCGGCCTCCCACCCGGACAGGTGTAGCGGCGCCGCGAATGCGTCTCGATCCCGGAAGATCCCGGACGCGATCAGCCGGACGCCCCGCGCACCCGCTGCGTCCCGGAGGTCGCGGCCGGACAGCCACCCGTCCTGACCGCCCAGCTCGCGCCGGAACGCCCGCCCGGGGTGGAAGTGCCACCGGTGGTGCACCAGGGCGGCGGCGGCCGCGAGGGAGCCACCAGCGCCGCCGACGAGCGCGGCTCCGTCGGCGAACGCGGCCAGCGAGTCCCACACCTGCGCCGTCGACAGCGCGGCGGACCCGGCGGCGACGGCGAGGCCGCCACCGCCGATCAGCCGGTGCCGGGACCGGATCTCTGCATCAGTCAGCATCAAGGCCACCTCTAGTGCCAGCGGGTCGAGTGCATCGTCAGGAGCGGGCTGCCGGGCCGGGTCAGTGCGCGGGGCCGAAGCAGCCGGGCCAGCGCCGGGCGCGGCGACAGCCACGGGCCCGCCGCTCGCGCGGCCCGCAGTACGTGCCCGCGGAGCGCGGGCATGTGCGGTCGCAGCAGTCCGGCCGCTGGTGCGAGCAGCACGGCGCCGATCACCGCCCAGGAGGCGACAAGCGCGAGCACCAGGACGTCGGCGACTGCCGGGACGTACGCGGTCACCAGCGCGGCCGCCACGAACGCCGCAGCCGCGGCCTTGATCTTCGCCAGTGTGGAACGCATCAGGAATCCCCTCCCGCGCTCATCAGCGCGAGCGTCGGCCCCTGCTCGGTGGCCTGTCGGATGAGCCGGCGGCCGGTGCGCGCCGACACGGCGTAGCGCTGGCCGACCTCGGCGCCGGTCAGCGCCTCGCCCGCGGCCAGGCGCCGGGCGAGGTCCCGGACGCGCGGGTCCGCACCCTCGTCGTCGGTCTCGTCGTCGGCCTGGTCGTGCTCGACCGCCACCGGCTCCGGGGCCGGTTCGTGACGGGCCTCGACGACCGGGGCGTCCTGCCACCAGTCCCGAGGGGTGTCCTCCCCATCGACCACGGTCACGGTGTGGTCGAGGTCGTCCACCGGTGCCGGGTACGGGTCAGCGTCCCGCCGTGACCGGTAGGCGATGAGCGCCACCAGTTCGAGGGTCACCGCCAGCGCCAGGGGCGGAAACAGGGCGACGGCGAACGCGACCGGGGAGGGCTGCACCACGGCCGCGAGGTTCGCCAGGACGGTGACGACCATGCCGAAGCTGAACGCAAGCCACGGGAACGCCCCGGCCGGGTCGCCCCGGTGACGGCGTACCCAGATCACGACCAGGGCGGCGACGAGCATTCCGTCAACGCTCAGCGGTAGCCAGGGCGCCATCACGGGGTCACCGTGGGCGGCGATGACGTCGCGGGCGTGCCGGTAGGACGCGACCGCGGCCGGGACCCCGACCGCGCCGACGGTGCCGACCGCGAGCAGCGCGGGCCAGGTGCGGCCCCACGCGCCGCGGATGCTGTGCTCAGGCTGCATCGCTCATCACCTCCGGGAACTCGCACTCCGCGCACTGGCCGAACGAGGTCGGGATGCAGTAGCCGACGTCCCGAGAGCAGGACGGGCACCACCGGCGGGCTGCCATCGCCTTGCCGAGCGCGACGAGCTGAGCCGGGGACGCCGTCCGCTTGGGCACCAGCTCGGAGCGGTCCCACAGCTGCGCGCGGACCTCGTGTCGCCGGTGACGCCACACGACCTGTGCGACCGGGACGGCGCCGCCGGGCGCGAGCCCGAGCGCCCGCATCTGACGCCGGGTCACCAGCCCCGCCGGGGCCGAGCCGTACCGCCACGTCGGCAACCCGCCCTGCTCCCACGCGGTGGGCTGCCAGCCCCACCGGTCGGTCATCACGCCGTACCGGCGCCGGACCCCGCTCACGCCGCCACCGTCGCAGCGGGCCGCCGGTCGGCCGCGCGGATAGCGCGCCGGTCGGCCGCTGTCATCCCGCCCGCGACGCCGTAAGGCATCTCCATGTTGAGAACGGCGAGACGGCACGACGCCATCACCGGGCACGCCGCGCACACCGCCAGGGCCGCACGCTCACCCCCGGTCCGCAGACCGGGCCGTGTGGATTCCGCGACCGGAAACATGCCATCCGGATCGTTCTCGCACAGAACCTCGCTCATCGCCGACCTCCCGCTGATCGCCTGTTGCCCCCGACCGGGCTTGTATCTGAATGTAACAGTGCGAGTCAGTCTGGTACAGTGATATTCCGTGCTCGGACGGTTTTGACCTGCCAGTTTTCGAGATCGAGCACGTTTCTACTACGGTGCTGTTCCGGGCTGATTCAGCCCGGGACCGGGACAACTTTGGTACGAGCGGAGCGCGATGACTGAGAAGCCGGAGCCACTCCGGCGCGGCACTAGCGCCGAGGTGATCGCGCGTCATATCCGTGCCGCGATCGAGTCCGGTACTTACCGGCACGCGGAGCAGATCCCGAGCACGCGGGCGCTCGCCGCCGAGTGGGGAACCAGCGTCGCGACGATCAGTCGTGCGATGCAGGCGTTGACCGAGGAAGGGCTCATCGTCGCCCGAGACAGGTCGAGTCGCGTCGTCAACTACCCGGAGCCGAGCGTCCGGCCTACGTCCCAGCAGACGCGCCCGATGCTGTTGCTCGTCGGCGGGTACGCCGGATCAGGCAAGACGGAGTTGGGCCGGGTCATCGCCCGTCGCACCGGCTGGCCGATGCTGGACAAGGACACCGCTACACGGCCGGTGACCGAGGCGCTGTTGATGGCGCTCGGGCAGCCGCCCGAGGACCGCGAATCAGCGGTCTACCTGGACAATGTTCGGCCGGCCGAATACGAGTCGCTGCGGATGCTGGCGTTCGAGAACCTCGCGTGCGGGAACTCCGTCGTCATGACCGCCCCGTTCATCCGAGAGCTGTCCGACCCGGCGTGGTCGAAGCGGATTGCCGATGCTGCCGACGGTGCCGGAGCTGACGTGTACGCATTCTGGATCCGGTGCGACTACGACAGCATGCAGACCTACCTACGGCGTCGCGGAGCTGCGCGGGACAGCTACAAACTCACGCACTGGGACGAGTACGCAGCCGGGATCCGGCAGGATTTCGCCCCATCGATGCCGCACACGATCATCAACAACTCGCTCGGGAGCCGACCGCTTTCCGAGCAGGTCGAGGAGGCGTTGGGCCCGTGGCGCGTGCGGTAACGCTCTACGGTGCGCCAGGGGTCGGTAAGGACACCGTGACCGCGAGCCTGACCCGCTTGGACGCCCGGTACCGACTGTTCCGGCGCATCAAATGCGGGCCGGGCCGGACTGTGGGCTACCGCATGGTGACCGCCGCGCAGCTCGCCGACCTACGGGCCGCCGGAGACGTCGTTTATGAGAACCGCCGCTACGACGCGGAGTACGTCGTGGACCGTTCCGGTCTGCTTTCCCTCGCCGCCACGCACCGGCCGGTCGTCCACGTCGGGCAGCCCGAGGCCGTCGCCGCGCTCACGGCAGCCGAGGTGCCGTTGTTCTGGCTCGTGGTCGAACTGTTCTGCCCGCGTGACGTCGCCGAACGCCGAGTCGCTGACCGGGGCGGAGACCCACGCGAGCGAATGCCAGTGTTCGACCAGACGCCAGCGCTCTCCCTGTCGGGCGCTGTTCGGATCGATACCAGCATCAGGACCCCGGACGAGTCAGCCGCCCTGATCGCCGCCCACATGGACGCGGCCTACGTCGGAGCTGTCCGGTGAGGGTGCTCGTTTCCGACGAGGACGCCGACCGCGACGGCGCAGTAATGCTCGCCGCGGTCCACGGCGTGACGGTGCTGCGCTACAGCCCTGACCGGCCGGAGTCCGCGCCGGACGGGGAGGTGCTGGTTGCGCCCTACCACCGGGCTCGCCGCGCGATCAGCGTCCTACGGCGCCACCCGGAGATCCGTCACGTGCAGCTCCTGTCATCCGGGCACGACCGGTGGAGTCCGCACCTACCGCCCGGGGTGTCGGTGGGCACCGCGACCGGCGCTCACGCTGGGCCGGTGTCGGAATGGGTGCTCTCGGCCATTCTGCTACTGCTGCGGCGCTGGCCGGAACTGCTCCGGCACCAGGCCGCGGAACACTGGGCGCACGACACCGCGGCCGCGGACACGCTCAGCGGGAAACGCGCTTTGGTGATCGGCGCAGGTGCCATCGGGACTGCCACCGCAGCCAAGCTGGCCGCGTTCGACGCCGGGGTGACCCTCGTCGGCCGGACAGCCCGTCCCGGCGTGCGGGCCGTCGCCGACGTCGGCGAGCTTCTCGCCGAGCACGAGGTGGTGGTCATCGCCGCCCCGCTGACCGAGGACACCCGCGGCCTCGTCGACGCGGAATTCCTCGCGGGTCTGCCGGACGGTGCAATCGTTGTCAACGCCGCCCGGGGCGCGATCGTCGACACGGCCGCACTGGTGACCGAGGTGCAGTCAGGGCGCCTCCGCGCCGTCGTCGACGTCACCGACCCCGAACCGCTCCCGGCCGGGCACCCCGCATGGCACGCGCTCACGGTCAGCCCGCACGTAGCCCGAGCTGTGCCGGGCGTAACGGCGGCCTGCTACCGGGCGGCCGCCGACACGATCGCCCACCTCCAAGCGAACTGTATTTCCGAATCGGCGTGTCGCGCACAAGCTCCGGGCCAAGTCCGGTAAGAAGATCACATGGAGGAGACCCGACCGCGGAAGAAGCCGGGGCCGAAGCCGAAAGGCGCCCGGACCGCGACGATGATCTACCTACCGGATGACTTTCGGGCTGAGGCGCAGGAGATCGCGAGGCGCGATGGCCTGCCGCTGACGTCTGTCATCACGCGGATGGTCGCCGAGGCTCTCGGGCGGCCGGTGCCGTCGTACTGCTACCCGCGCCAGCAGATCGAGGCGCAGGAGGAGCTACCGCTGACCAAAGCCTCATAGACACAGGAACGGGGTGGCCCTTGCCGGGGCCACCCCGTGATTCCTGCGCGTCACACGGCCTGCCAGCCGATGTGACGCCGTAGCCCCGGCGAACCGGGGCGGTTCCCTACCTCACTCCAAGAGAAGGGGCGCTTTCGCGTGCCCGAGTCTACCTCGTCTAATTCTACTACGCACGTACCGGCGGGCCGGGCGTATCGCGTGGCGGCCGCCGCCCACCGTCGGGCCGAGTACGGCCGGCGTCGTGCTGCTCGCCGTGTCGACGGCGGCCGGTTCGCGGTGCACCCGGGTTGGCGGGGTCGGGTCCCGCACGGCCTGGTGGTGGTCACCGACCAGCCCGCCGCTCGCGAGCTCATCGACCGGGCCGTGGACGTCGAGGGGTGGCGTTCGGACCGGCGCTACATCGCTTTGACCGTCCTGCAGACCCTCGCCGACGCGATGGACTGGCGTACTGGTCTGGTCACCGGAGCGACCCGGGAGAAGGCCGCTCAGCGGGCCGGAGCCAGCCTCCGCACGGTGAGCCGGGTTCTCGCCTGGGCGAGCCGTGTCGGACTCCTCGTGTGCGTGGAGAAGGGCGCGACGGGCGCGTTCCTCGGGGCCCGGTCCAACCGGGCTCCCGCCTACGTGTTCGTGAGCCCGTCCGGGATGCCGATCCCGCGGCCCCGCCGGGTCGCAGATGACCAGGGTGTGGACGAAATTGGCAACCCCCCCGCATCTTGCGTAAGCACTCAAACCCTTGTGCGCGAGGGCGTGAAGCGCGCTTCACCGAAGCGCACGGCATGGCCGGGTCGGGACCGGGCCAGGGACGGCCGAGAGCGGGCGGCTGCAACGCAGACAGTCTTGGACCGGGCCGGGGTCCGCCGTGTCCCGGCGTGGAAGGCGTCGGCGATGCTGGCGCGCTGGTGGCGTTCTGGCTGGTCGGTGGCGGGGCTGCTCTACGCAGTCGACCACCACCCGGACCGGCCCGGGGAGTCCCGGGGTGACGCGATCCGGGGTGCCCGCGACCCGCTGGCCGTGATCGGGCACCGGCTCGCCGCATGGGCCGGCCGCGAGCATGAGCTGCCCGCCGCCGTGCAGGCCGTCGACCCGGATGAGCGCCGCCGCCGAGCGGCGCGTCTGGCCGAGCGGCTCGACGAGCCCGCCCAGCAGCCGCCGTGCGCCGTCGCCACCGCGGCCGGGCGACAGCAGGCCCGGGAGCTGTTCGCCACCGCTCAGCGGGCACGTCGGGCGGCCGCGTGACGCCCGCCGCGGTGTTGCGCGTGGGCCCGTGTGCGCTCAGCCGTCGATCAGGTCAGGCGGTCGTAGATCTCTCGGCGGTGCCCGAGGGCGAGGACCAGGACGACGAGGTGACCATCCTGGGGTTCGTAGACCACGCGCCAGTCGCCGACCTTGAGCCGCCAGGCTCCGGGCTCACCCTTGAGCGGCTTCCCGACCGGTGGTGCCGGGCGCGGCTGGTCAGCGAGCGTGCCCACCGCGGCCAGGATGCGGCGGGCCACCTGCGGGTCGAGCTTGCGCAGGGCCTTACTCGCCGAGCCCGTCCAGGTGATGCGCCAGTGGGGAGCGTCTGGCACGTGTCAGCGCTGGTCGAACTCGGCGAGCAGGGCAGCGTGATCGACGGGCGCGCCGGTCTCGGCCTTCGCCTCGCGAGCCATCCGAGACAACCCCCGGTCTTCCAGCTCGTCGAGCAGGTCGAGGACTTCGGCCGGGACGACGGCGGCGACCCGCTTGCCGTGGCTGGTGATCGCGGTCGTGACACCGGCATGCTGAGCGCGGCCCACGACGTCGGCGAAGTGGCGCCGCGCGTCGGTCGAGGACATCTCCGCAGCAGTCATGTTCAAAATGTACCTCTTGTACAAAGTCGTGTCGACGTGGCTGCGTGGATGACCATGCGCCGCTCACCGGATAAACGGGCATTTCGGGTGCTTGCAGGGTTGATAACGCCTGTGGGTCGCGTTTTCGCAGGTCGGTCGAGCCGATATTGCACATTATGTTCGATCGAGCCCAGTGAAGCCGCTTGCTGCCGCTTGCAAAATCTAGCGTCAGGACTTCCTGACGAAGCGAGAGTGTCAGGGTATCCTGACGGTATGGGATGGACTTGGGACACCGGTTACCGGCCGGCCTACGAGCACGAGGGCTACGCCGCCGCGGTCCTCGATGACGACACCGTCACCGGGACCCACGACGATCTGACCAACAGTCGGTTCGTGGGCTGGCGCGCCGCGTGCGTATGCGGCTGGCGCGGCGACCGGTTCTGGTCCCGCGCGGAGGTAGTGGCCACCGACTCCCTCTACGCCGAGCAGGTCGCGCTCTACCCGAACGCCGCCAGTGTCGCCCCGGAGTCGGTGGAAGGCCCCGAGGACGGCGACGGTGCTCAGGGACAGTGGCGCGCGCACCTGGCCGAGGCGCTGCCAGGGCTTGCGGTGCACGACGCCGCAGCTCGGTTGGCCGAGGCCCGCGACGAGCTGGACACCGCGGTCGGACGCGCCAGAGCGGCCGGAGCGTCCTGGACGGTGATCGGTGACGCGGCCGGCCTCACCCGCCAGTCCGCCCACGAACGCTGGGGCGCGGCCTTCCCGCCGGCCCCTCCCGGGGTCGCCGTAGTACTCGCCGAAGATCGGGCGGATACGGCTGAGTAGCCTCCTGAGCTGCGGATGGTGGTCGCGCGGGGGAGGTCGCGGTTGGCGACGCAGGTGTTCTCGGACGAGGAGCTGGAGCGGCTGCGGGGGTTCCCGGAGATCGGCCGGGAGGAGTTGTTCCGGTTCTTCACGCTGGCGCCGGCGGATGTCGCGTTCGTCGACCCGGGCCGGGGCCGCGGACCGGCGGACCGGTTGGGTCTGTCGGTGGCGTTGTGCACGCTGCCGTGGCTGGGGTTCGTGCCCGACGACGTCGCCGCCGCGCCACCGGTGGCGGTCGCCCGGCTGGCTGACCAGCTCGCCGTCGATCCGGGCGTGCTGCGGCACTACGGCCGGCGGGCGAAGACCCGCACCGAGCATCTACGACTGGTAGCGCAGTACCGCGGCTGGCGGGTGCCGACGTCGCTGGAGTTCAAGGAGTTCGACGAGTTCCTGTTGGCGCGGGCGATGGAGCACGACTCGCCGACGTTGTTGTTCCGGCTGGCGTGTGAGTACTTGATCTCGGTACAGGTGATCCGGCCGGGCCCGGTGACCGTGCTGGAGCGGGTCGCGCACGCCCGCGCAGAGGCCCAGCGAGAGACCTACGACCGGCTCGCGCACGAGTTCACGCCGCAGCGCTGTGCCGGGCTCGACGGGCTGCTGGTGGTCGATCCTGCGGTCGGGATGACCCGGCTGCGATGGCTGAGCACCGCCCCGGTCGAGGCCTCACCAGCCGGGATCAAGGCCGAGGTCACGAAGCTGGAGTTCCTGCGCGGGCTGGGCGCCGACGCCCTGGATCTGTCGGTCCTGCCGGCCGAGCGGCGCCGCTTCCTGGCCACGGTCGGGCGCCGGCTGACCGCCCAAGCCCTCGAGCGGCGGGAGCCGCAGCGCCGCTACCCGATCCTGCTCACGCTGCTGGCCCAGTCCGCAACCGACGTGCTCGACGAGGTAGTGAGCCTGTTCGACCAGGCGGTGTCGGCGCGCGAGGGCAAGGCCGAGCGCACGATGCGCGACGCGCTGGCCGAACGGGGCAAGGCCGGCGAGGACCGCCAGGCGCTGCTCGACGAGCTGCTGGCCGTCATCGCCGACACCACGATTGCCGACGAGGACATCGGCAGCGTGCTCCGGGGTGAACGGATCGGATGGACACGAATCCGGGCGGCGATGGCCCAAGCCGTTCCCCGCCTTCCCCGCGATCACGGCCACCTCGGCGCGCTCGACGTGTCGTCCTACGGGTACTTGCGGCAGTTCACCCCGCAGGTCCTGGCCGCGGTGGAGTTCGCAGGCGGCACCGCGGCGGCCGAGCTGCTCGCGGCGGTGGAGATCCTGCGCGGGCTCAACGCCACCGGCGCCCGCCGGGTCCCGGCCGGTGCCCTGACGGGATTCGTGCCCACGCGCTGGCGCGGCTACCTCGACGCGGCCCACGCATCGGGGAACACCAGCGCCTACCGGCACTTCTGGGAGCTGTGCACCCTGCTCGGGCTCCGCGACGGGCTGCGCACCGGGGACGTGTACGTGCCCGGCTCGCGCCGCTACGCCGACCCCGCCGCCTACCTGCTCACCGCCGATCAGTGGTCGTTGCAGCGCGCGTCGTTCTGCGGGCTCGTCGGCAAGTCCGCCGACCCGGCGGTCGCGCTGGCCGCGGTCGGCGACGAGCTGACCGGCGCGCTCGGCGAGCTCGAGCAGGTCCTGGCCACCGGTGACGGCCCGGTCCGCCTCGACGACGCCGGCGACCTGGTGATCTCCCCGCTGACCGCCGAGGACATCCCCGGCGAGGCGGTCGCGCTCAAGGCCGAGCTCACCGACATGTTGCCGTTCGCGCCGATCGTGTCGCTGCTGATCGAGCTCGACGGGCGGATCGGGTTGTTGGACTGCTTCACCCACGCCGGCGGGAAGCAGACCCGTTCTCCGGAGTTGAAGCGGAACCTGATCGCGGTGCTGCTCAGCCACTCCACCAACCTCGGGCTGACCCGGATGGCCGATGCGTGCGGGATCTCCTACGACATCCTCGCCTGGACCGCCGAGTGGTACGTGCGCGAGGAGACGCTGCGCGCGGCGAACCTCGCGATCATCGACCACCACCAGCGGATGCCCCTGGCCGAGGTGTTCGGCACCGGCACCCTGTCCTCCTCGGACGGGCAACGGTTCCCGGTGCGGGGCAAGACGACGACCGGGCGGGAGATGACCATCCACGGCGGGCAGGTCCTCTCGACCTACACCCACGTCACCGACCAGCACACCACCTACGGCACGAAGATCATCGTCGCGACCAAGCGCGAGGCCCACTACGTGCTCGACGAGATCCTCGGCAACGCCACCGACACCCCGATCACCGAGCACGCCACCGACACCCACGGCGTCACCCTGGTCAACTTCGGCCTGTTCGACCTGCTCGGCCTGCAGCTCTCGCCCCGGATCCGGGACCTGGGCAAGATCACGCTGCACCGGATCGCCGCGAAGGCCCGCGCCGAGACCGACTACCCCCACATCGGGCCGCTGCTCACCCGGCGGGTGAACGTCGAGCTGATCGCCGAGCACTGGGACGACCTGCTGCGCCTGGCCGGGTCGCTGAAGTTCGGGCACGCCACCGCGTCGCTGATCGTCGGGAACTCTCGGCGTCGTCTCGGCAGAACGCGCTGGCCGCCGCGCTCAAGGAGTACGGGGCGCTGCGGCGCACGATCTACGCCGCCCGCTACCTGTCCGACCCGACCTACCGGCGCAGGATCTCTCGTCAGCTCAACAAGGGCGAGTCGCTGCACGCGCTCAAGCGCGACCTGCTCTACGCCCACGAGGGAACCGTGCGTGCCCGACAGCTGCAGGCCCAGACCGAGCAGGCGTGGTGTCTCACCCTGGTCACCAACGCCGTCGTGGCCTGGACGACCGAGTACTACGGCCTGGCGGTGGAGTCGATGCGCGCGGCGGGCCGGCGCATCGACGATGAGGTGCTCGCGCACATCTCGCCGGCGCACAGCGAGAACATCAACTTCTTCGGCACGATCGACGTCGACATCGATGGCGAGCTGGCCCAGCTCGACCCCACCGGGTACCGGCCGCTGCGCGTGCGCGACACCCTGTTCTGATCGTTCACAAGCCGGGCGCAGCCAGCCGAGCAGCGAGTCCAAAAGTGTGCCGTAAGCCGATCGCTTTGCGGGACGCTCAGTGAACGCTGGCGGTCACGCGGCGGGGTCCTCCTGACCGCCAGAACCAGAGCCAGCCGTGACGGAGTCGCAATGCGACTTGACCGCGGCCGCGCGCCCGGACGTCTCCAGGCGTCGCGGGTTCACTGACCGGGGAACGTGTCGATTCGGTGCTCCAGGCGCACGACAATCAGGGGCGACGGCGCGTCGTCCGAACTCTCGCCGAACTCGTCGATGATCCGGTCGGCGAGCGGCTGCAGGAACACCTGCCCCAGCTGCCTGATCATGATCGTCAGGACCTGCTCGCCGATCGTGCTGCGCTGTGAGGCGAGGCCACGGCGGCGCAGCTCGCCCACCTGGTCCGCGGCCAGCGCGCTGAGCTTGCTGACGAGGTCGCCGCGTTCGCCGTGCGGGTCCAAGACCGCGCGCCGCAGGTAGTCCACGACGGCCGGGCTCTCCGCGAGCATGGCGGCCACGGCACGGTCGCGGGCCGCGGCCACATCCGCACCCGAGCCGTCCGCCGGCGCGGACAGGATCGCGTCGGCGAACCGGTCGACGATGTCGAGCTCGACCGCCTCACGCAGCGCTTCCTTCGTGCCGAAGTGGTGGACGATCAGCCCGACCGTGACCCCCACCCGGGCCGCGACGGCGCGCATCGGCGTGCCCGCCACCCCGCGCTCCGCGAACAGCTCCAGCGCGGCGTGACGGATCCGTGCCCGGGCCGTGAGGTCCTCGGTCCGGCGCGGCCGCGATCGCTCGCTCATGTCGCCAACCGGGCTTGCACCGTCACGGCACGCATAGTACGACCCCGCCCCTTGTGTCGATCACACCGCGAACTATACGCTTCACCTAGGTTACTGTACGTATGTATAGTCATTTTCGAGGATGGGAGACGACGTGGACCGAGGGGCGGCCGCGCCGCTGGACGGCGTGCGCGTGGTGTCGCTGGCGGTGAACGTCCCGGGCCCGGTGGCCGCGGCACGGCTCGCCGACCTCGGCGCCGACGTCGTCAAGGTGGAGCCGCCGGCCGGGGACGCGTTGCAGGTCGCGGCGCCTGGTTGGTACCGCGAGCTGACCGCCCGGCAGCAGGTCGTGCCCCTCGACCTGCGCGACGCGCCCGACCGCGAGCGGCTCGAGCAGCGGCTCGCGACGGCCGACGTCCTGCTCACCGCGATGCGCCCGGCGGCACTGGACCGGCTGGGCCTGCGCGAGAGCGTGAGCCGTCACCGGCTGGTGCACGTCGAGATCGTCGGCTACGACGGCGAGCGCGCCGGCGAGGCCGGGCACGACCTGACCTACCAGGCCGCGCACGGCACGCTGCAGCCGCCGGCAGTCCCAACCGTCCCGGTCGCGGACCTCCTCGGCGGGGAGCGGGCCGCCCTCGCCGCCGTCGCTGGTCTGCGCCTGCGTGATCGCAGCGGTGCCGCGGTGCACCAGCCGGTCGTGCTCGACCGGGTCGCCCGGGACGCGGCCGCCGGCGTGCGGCACGGGCTGACCGGGCCCGGCGACGTGCTCGGCGGGGGGAGCCCCGGGTACGGGATCTACCCGACGACCGACGGATACGTCGCCGTCGGCGCGGTCGAGCCGCACTTCGTCGCGCGGCTGGGTGACGCCGTCGGCCGCACCCGTACCGAGCTCGCCGCGCGGTTCGCCACGGCGGACAGCACGCACTGGCAGGAGCTCGGCAACGAGCTCGACATCCCGATCGTCTCGGTCGGGCCCACCGTCGACGACACCCTCCAGGAGATGCGATGACCACCCTCGCCGGCGTCCTCGCCCGCACCGCCCGCCGCTGTCCCGACCGGGTCGCCGTGCAGTTCGGCGACGTGGCGCTCACCTACGCCGAGCTGGACCGCGCGGTGGACGAGCTGGCGGCCGAGCTGGCCGGGCGTGGTCTCGAGCAGGGCGACCGCATGCTCCTGCTGGCCGGCAACAGCGACGCGTTCGTCGTCGCCGTCTACGCCGGACTCCGCCTGGACGCGATCGTGGTGCCGATCAACCCGCGCTCGGCACCGACGGAGATCGACTACCTGGTCACCGACACCGGGGCCCGGCTCCTGCTGTTCGGGCCCGAGGTCGCCGACGGCGTCCGGGCGTGGCACTCGCTGCCCGACCGGACGGGCGACGCGGAGCCGCTGGCGCTGGGCACCGTCGAGGGATACGAGGACGTCCGCGCGGCCGCCCGGGACCACGCCGCCCGGCCCACCCACGTCGAGGTCTCCGAGGACGACGACGCTCTGATCATCTACACGTCCGGGACCACCGGGCGGCCCAAGGGGGCACTGTTCGACCATCGCCGGGTGCTGTGGGTCGGGATCAACTCCAGCATCGGCATGGGTCTGCGGGACGGGGAGCGGATGCTGCACGTCGCACCGCTGTACCACTCGGCGAGCCTCAACATGCTGCTACTGAACGGGGTGATGCTCGGAGCGACCCACGTGATCCTCCCGGCGTTCGAACCGGCCACGGTGGCCGACACCCTCGCCCGCGAGCGGATCACGTTCTTCTTCGGCGTCCCGACGATGTACACCCACCTGCTGCGGCTGCCGGACCTCGCCGCTCGCGATCTCTCGCGCCTGCGGATCTGCCTCTACGGCGCCGCACCGATGCCCGCCCGCACCGCCGAGGCCCTGGTCGCAGCGCTGCCCGACGCCTGGATCGTGCAGGCGTGCGGCCAGACCGAGGGCGGCCCGGGCGGCATCCTGCTGCACCACGACGACGTCGTCGCGCGCCCGGAGGCCAGCGGTCGGGTCGCGGTGCCCAACACCGAGGTGCGGATCGTCGACCCGAGCGGGAACGACGTCGAGCCGGGCACCGTCGGCGAGATGATCATGCGCGGCGAGTCGATGATGAAGGGCTACTGGCGCAAGCCGGAGGCGACCGCCGAGACCGTGCGCGACGGATGGGTCCACACCGGCGACCTCGCCCGGATCGACGAGGACGGCTACATCACCCTCGTCGACCGCCTGAAGGACCTCATCATCACCGGCGGGGCCAACGTCTACTCCGCGGAGGTGGAGGGTGTCCTCGCCGCACACCCCGCGGTCGGCGACCTGGCCGTCGTCGGGCGCCGGAGCGAGGAGTACGGCGAGATCGCCGTCGCCGTCGTCGACCTCGCCCCGGGCGCCACGCTCACGCTCGACGAGCTGCGCGAGTACGGCCGCACGCATCTCAGCGGCTACAAGCTCCCGCGGGAGCTCACGATCGGCGCCGTGCCGCGCAACCCGTCCGGCAAGATCCTCAAGCACCGGCTCCGGGGGGCCCTGGATGGCTGAGGAACGTGAAGGATTCCCGCACCCGCTGACAGGAGACGCCGCATGACCCGAGAAGCCGTGATCGTCGACGCCGTCCGCACCCCGGTCGGCAAGCGCGGCGGGCAGCTGCGCGACTGGCACCCGGTCGACCTGCTCGCGCACACCCTCACCCACCTCGTCGACCGCACCGGCGTGGCCCCGGACTCGCTGGCCGACGTGATCGTGGGCTGCGCCCTGCAACGCGGCGAGCAGACCGGCAACGTCGCCCGCACCGCGCTGCTCGGCGCCGGGCTGCCGATCGGTCTGCCCGGCACCACCCTGGACCGGCAGTGCGGCTCCGGTCAGCAGTCGGTCCATTTCGCGGCGCAGGGCGTGCGCTCCGGCGAGTACGACGTCGCGATCGGCGCCGGTGTCGAGTCGATGTCGCGGGTCGATCTCGGTCCGCTGTTCGACCCGAGCGGGCCGCGGGGCGAGTGGTACGGCGAGCGGGCGCTCGCCCGGTTCGAGGGCAACCTGCCTGCCCAGGGTCCGTCCGCCGAGCTGGTCGTCGCCAAGTGGGGCTACACCCGCGACCAGCTCGACGACTTCGCCGTCCGCAGCCACCAGCGGGCCGCCGCGGCGACCGACGCCGGGCACTTCGCGGCGCAGCTCGTGCCGCTGGAGGGCGTCGACGGCCCGATGACCCGCGACGAGGGCATCCGCGCCGCGCCCGACCGGCAGCGGATGGCCACGTTGACGCCGGTCTTCGACCCGGCGGGCGCGATCACCGCCGCGAACTCGTCCCAGATCAGCGACGGCGCCGCCGCGCTGCTCGTCGCCGACCGGTCGTACGCGGAGGCGGTGGGCCTGCGGGCGCGGGCGCGGATCGTGTCGATGGCGGTCGCCGCCGACGACCCGGTTCTGCAGTTCACCGCGATCCTCGCCGCCACCCGCGCCGCGCTCGACCGGGCCGGGCTGACGATCGTTGACATCGACCTGGCCGAGGTCAACGAGGCGTTCGCGCCCGTCCCGATGCTCTGGCGCGACGAGTTCGGCTACCCGGACGACCAGCTCAACGTGAACGGCGGCTCGATCGCGATCGGCCACCCGCTCGGCTCGACCGGCGGACGCCTGCTCACCCAGCTCCTCGACGAGCTGGAGCGTCGCGAGGCCCGCTACGGCCTACTCACCGTCTGCGAAGCCGCCGGCATGGCCAACGCCACCGTCATCGAACGCCTCCCCTGACCCCACCCGCGCACCGACGAAGGAGTCCCTCGTGCCGGCACCCACCCGCACCGTCGTGACCGGATACCCGTCCACGATGGGCGACGACGTCCAGCTCAACACCACCACCCTGATCCGGCACGCCGCCCGGACCCACGGCGACCGCGAGATCGTCTACCGGCTCCCGGACGGCGGCTGGGGCCGCTACACCTACGCCGACGCCTACGACCGCATCGTGCGCGGGGCGAACGCCCTGGCCGGCCTCGGCGCCGGCCCGGCCACCCGGGTCGGCATCCTCGACTGGAACAGCCGCCGTCACTACGAGCTCTACTGGGCGATCCCCGGTCTCGGGTCGGTGATGGTGCAGCTCAACCTGCGCCTGGGGCCCGAGGACCTCTCCTTCGTCGTCGCCGACAGCGGGACCTCGATCGTCTGCGTGGACGAGACGCTGCTGCCGGTCGCCGAGGCCGTGGCCCCGATGCTGCCCGACGTCACCGCGTGGGTCGTGCTGACGGACAAGCCGCTCGACCAGATCAGCACGACGCTGCCGAACGTGCACCACTACGAGGACCTCGTCGCTGCCGCGGCGCCCCGGATCGACTGGCCGGAGATCGACGAACGCTCCGCCTACGGCGCCTGCTACACGACCGGCACCACCGGCCGGCCGAAGGGCGTCTACTACTCGCACCGCGCGATCTGCCTGCACTCCTTCTCGCTCGCCACGAACATCGGCATGACCCTCGACGACTGCACGATGCTGATCACGCCGATGTTCCACGGACAGGCCTGGGGCCTGCCGCAGGCGGCCACCCTGACCGCCAACAAGATCGTCTTGCCGGGCCGGTACACGGCCGAGGACACCAGGCCGCTCACCGACGCGCTGATCGCCGAGGACGTGACCGTCACCAACGGTGCTCCCGCGATCTTCGGGCCGATGCTGGACTACATCCGCTCGCTCGAGGACAAGCCCGACCTGGGACGGCTGCGGATGATGTCGGGCGCGACCGAGCCGCCGCTGTCGTTGATGCGCGGCTTCGCCGAGCTGACCGGCGCGGAGATCGTGCACGCCTACGGCGCGACCGAGACCACGCCGCTGGTCACCATGAACCGGTACAAGCCGGGCGTGCGTGCCCGGCTGTCCGGTGACGACCTGCTCGAGCTCAAGCGCAAGCAGGGGCTCCCCGCCACCCTGGTCGACGTCCGGCTCGTCGACGCGGCCGGCGAGGACGTCCCGCACGACGGCGTCGCCCAGGGCGAGATCTGTGTGCGCGGCCCGTGGATCACCACGCGCTATCACAACATGGCCGATGCCGACGACCGTTTCACGGGCGGCTGGTGGCGCAGCGGCGACGTCGGCACGATCGACCCGGACGGCTACCTCAAGGTCACCGACCGGCTCAAGGACGTGATCAAGAGCGGCGGCGAGTGGATCTCCTCCATCGACATGGAGAACCTGCTGGCCGGCCACCCCGCCGTCGCCCAGGCGGCGGTCGTCGGGCTGCCGCACCCCAAGTGGCAGGAGCGGCCGTTCGTGCTCATCGTCCCGACCCCCGGGCACGAGGTGACGCTCGCGGACCTGCATGCGCACCTGTCGTCGGCGTTCGCGTCCTGGCAGCTGCCGGAGTCCTTCATCACGGTCAGCGAGATCCCCCGCACCAGCGTCGGCAAGTGCGACAAGAAGACCATCCGCACGACGTGGGCCGGTCACTACGGCGGTACCGATGACTGAGCAGCCCACCGAGACCCTGGTCTCCGCCGAGCGGCACGGCCCGGTCGCACTGCTCACGCTGGAGCACGTCGGGTCCTACAACGCGCTCGGCCGCGACCTGGTCGCCGAGCTGACCGGCCGGCTCACCGACGCGGCCGCCGACCCGGATGTGCGCGTCGTGGTCGTCACCGGCGCCGGCCCGGCGTTCTGCGCCGGCGCCGACATCGCCGAGGTCCCGGCCATGATCGGCGCCGCGCCGACCGACGAGCTGCCGTTCGACCGGCTCTTCGACGTCCTCACCGACTACCCGACACCGACGGTCGCGGCCGTGCGCGGCATCGCGTACGGCGGCGGGTGCGAGCTGGCGTTGGCCTGCGACATCGCGATCGCCGGCCATTCGGCCCGGTTCGCCGTCCCCGAGGTCAAGCTCGGGGTCATTCCCGGGGCCGGTGGCACGCAGCGGCTCGTGCACGCCGTCGGCAAGGCCAAGGCGATGCGCATGCTGCTGTCCGGCGACGCGGTCGACGCCGCATGGGCCTGCGACGCCGGGCTGGTCGCCGACGTGGTCGACGATGACGAGGTCGTCCCGGCCGCGATCGGGCTGGCCCGCCGCATCGCCGGGAACGCGCCGCGCGCCGTGGCACTCGCCGCGGACGCCGCCCGCCGAGCCCACGACCAGCCGCTGCGGGAAGGGCTGGCGACCGAACGCCACAACTTCCTGCGCGCGCTCGGCACCGACGACGCCCGCGAGGGGCTGTCCGCCTTCACCGCGGGCCGCACACCAGCCTTCACCGGCCGATGAGAGGGAGCATCCGATGATTCTCGACGACTACCGCGCCCCCTGGGCCACCCAGGAGCTCGACGACCTCCGCGGGCTCGCCCGCACCTTCATCGCGAAGGAGGTCGTGCCGAACCAGGAGCGCTGGGCGGCGGCGCACATGGTCGACCGCGAGTTCTGGCGGGCCGCCGGCCGGGCCGGGCTGCTCTGCATCAGCATCCCCGAGGAGTACGGCGGCGGCGGCGCGACGTTCGCCCATGAGGCCGTCATCGCCGAGGAGCAGGCCCGCGTCGGTGACGACGCCTGGGCCAACATGGTCCACAGCACGATCGTCGCGCACTACATCAACGCGTTCGGTACCGAGGAGCAGAAGCAGCGCTGGCTGCCCGGCATGGCCTCCGGTGACCTCGTCGGCGCGATCGCCATGACCGAACCCGGAACCGGCTCGGACCTCCAAAGCGTCCGCACCCGCGCCCGCCGCGACGGCGACCACTATGTGATCGACGGTGCCAAGACGTTCATCTCCAACGGCACCCACTGCGACCTGCTGGTCGTCGTCGCCCGCACCGGGGACGACGAGGGCGGCAAGGGGCTGTCCCTCATCGTCGCCGAGACCGAGGGCCTGGAGGGCTTCGAGCGCGGCCGCGTGCTGGACAAGATCGGCCAGCACGGCCAGGACACCCGGGAGCTGTTCTTCTCCGGCATGCGGGTCCCGGCGGGCAACCTGCTCGGCACCCAGGGACGCGGCTTCGCACAGCTGATGCAGCAACTGCCGCAGGAACGACTGATCATCGCGGTGGCCGGCGCCGCGGCCGCCACCGCGGCAGTCCGCGAGACGATCGCCTACGTGAAGGAGCGGGAGGCGTTCGGTCAGAACCTGATGAGCTTCCAGAACACCCGCTTCGTGCTCGCCGAGTGCGCCACCGACGCGACGGCCGCCCGCAGCATGGTCGACGGGTTCATCCCCCGCCACATGGCGGGCGAGCTGGACGCCGCGTCCGCTTCGATGGCGAAGTTCTTCTGCACCGACGTGCAGAACAACGTCGTCGACCGCTGCCTGCAGCTGTTCGGCGGGTACGGCTACATGAACGAGTACCCGATCGCGCGCATGTTCACCTCGGCCCGCGTGCAGAAGATCTACGGCGGCACCAACGAGATCATGAAGGAGCTTGTTGCCCGGTCCCTGTGAGAAGGCCGTCCACCAGATGGAGCGTCGATATCCCACGAGAGGAACCCCTACCGGGACACCCCCGCGCCGACCAGCGCTGAAGCATCGGCCCAGTACGAGGCGTCCCGTAAGCCTGGTTCGGTGAATAGTTCCGGTGAGGGGGCCATAACCGGCACACTGCCCCGGTGACCGGACTGCTGATCGGCTACGCCCGCTGCTCCACCGACGCCCAGGACCTCACCGCTCAACGCGACGCCCTCACCGCGCTCGGCGTCGCGACCGAGCGGATCTACGTCGACCACGGGCTCACCGGCACCAACCGCGCCCGACCCGGGCTACGCGAAGCCCTTGCCGCATGCCGCGCCGGCGACACCCTCGTGATCACGAAGCTTGATCGCCTCGCCCGCTCGGTGCCCGACGCCCGTGCGATCGCCGACGAGCTCACCGCCGGCGAGATCAAGCTCTGCATCGGCGCCTCGGTGCACGACCCCACCGACCCCATCGGCCGGCTACTGTTCAACGCACTCGCCATGATCGCCGAGTTCGAGGCCGACCTCGTCAGGATGAGGACACGCGAGGGCATGAAGGTCGCCAGAGCCAAGGGCCGGCTGCGCGGCAAGCAGCCCAAGCTCTCACCGCGACAGGAAGCCCACCTCGTCTCACTCCACGCCGCCGGCGAGCACACCATCAGCGAGCTTGAGGAGCTCTTCTCCGTCACCCGCTCCACGGTCTACCGAGCGCTCTCCCGCGCTCGCGCGAAGGTGGGCTGACCCGGCCCGGCAGTTACCTTGCACCTCGGGTCATCGCGAGTCCTGGGTACTACCGCCGCGCCTGGCGACGAGGTGGGCAACACCTGCGCCGCCAACCGCGATCTCCCCCCGCGCAACCACCATCGGCAGCTCAGGAGGCTACTCAGCCGTATCCGCCCGATTTTCGGCGAGTACTACGGCGACCCCCTCCCCGCTCGACGAGCGCCACGACGAGGAGCACACGATGAGCACCTGCACCCACCCCGGCGCGCACGTCCACGGCCTGATCGGCTCCGGACCGGTCCCCGTGGCGCCCGAGGAGACCCGGCTCGCCCTGGAACCGGCCGAGTGGGGCCACCTGTCCGGGCCGTTACGGCCCGGGGAGCGCATGTCGGCCTCGATCGGGGCGTGCAGCAGCTGCGGGGCGCTGGTGGTGTCCGTGTCGACCTGGCACCCCACCGACGGCCGTGGAGAGCACGCGGTGCAGTACCGGACCCCCTGGACCGCGATGTACGGCCGCAGCCCTGACGAGCCGGTGCCCGCTGACCCGACCGCGCGGCCCGGGCTCCCGGTCACCCTGGTCGGCCCGGGCGGGGTCGACCTCACACCCCGCGGAGCGTGAGGTGAGCACCGGCGGCGGGCGGATCAGACGGATCGCTGCCGGTGCTCGTCACCTGAATCGCCGTCCGCCCGCGTGGACAGGTGCACGGCGACCCACGTAGCCCCGACGATGATCGCCAAGTCAACGGCAGGGTGGGCAATCAGCGTGATCAGGACAGCTGACGGGGCGATGACGGCAGCAGAACGACCGCCGGTCCCGAGTCCCTTCCGCCACTCGCTCGCGACCAGCGCGGCCGCAACCACCGCCAGCAGCGCGGCCACCGCGGCATTCACGGCGGCGAACCCGAGCGCGAAGAAGACCAGCACGCCAACGCCCCAGCCCGGGCCAGCTCCGGAGACCAACGGGACCTCGCTCGATCCCCGGGCCCTGCGCTCTCGCCGAGCCGCACGCCGATCCTCACGGGCGATACCGCGTTCGTATTCGGCTCGGATGCGGTTCTGCTCGTCGGCCAAGGCCCGGGCCTGCTCGCGCCCTTGGAGGCGGCCGAGCCGCAACGCTTCACAGTCCGGGCAGTCACGATCGCTGCCGAAGAAGTGGCGCCCGCATCCGCTCACGCCCCGATTCTACTACAACTGGCGTTGAGATGATCTGCACGTCATGTCAGAACATGCCCACGGGCTCTGAGTCTCCTCCCGGCCACTGGATCGTGATGGTGGCTCCGGCGGCCGCTGCTTTGCAGAGATAGACGTGCGATTCCACGATCTCGTCGAGCGCGGCCACCACGTCGCCGTCATGGGACAGTAGAGCTATTTCCAGGATAGTGCGTGACCCGTCGGTCAAGTGCTCGCGGAGTCCGTCCAGCGGATCGGACGGGCCGATTCTGTCACGCGCGTTTCTGTCATATCGTCACCATACCGACTCAGTCGCCGACTCGGAGGAGACGGCGCGACCTGTTTCGGACCCCCCGCAGGAGACTCACTTTCTCGGGCGATGGCACGCACCGCGTCGCCGTCCGCCCCCCGGCTGAGCGCGCCCAGTCGAGCACGGCGCCGCGGCGCCGGTTCCCAGCCGCACCGCGGCCTCATGCAGACCGCCGCGCCGCCGTCTTCGGTCCTAGGTTCGCTTCCAGCGCGTACCCGCCTTGTCCTACGTCGTTGCTTCCGACGTCGACAAGCACACGCAGCCGCACAGCAGCCGCTCACGCAGCCTCAACTACAGCGACCAGCACATGATTACAGCAGCTACCAGCGTCATCATCATTTGATCTCTACTCTCACAACACACCTATGCACAGTGTTGTGATCTTGGTCGGGTCCGGTACGATGGGCTCGTGCTGCGCATCACCGCCATCGGCTCCGGAGCGGTCGAGTACCTGCTCCGCGGCTCGGGGTGCCGCGAGCACGACCACGCCGTCGAGAAGGCGGCGGGCCAGCAGGGGCCGGAGTACTACACCGCCGCCGTGGAGCACGGTGAGGCTCCGGGCCGGTGGGCCGGGTCGGGCATGGAGGCGATGGGGCTGGAGTTCCGGGCCGGGGACGCGGTGAACCCGGACGACGTGCGGGCGGTGTTCGGGCAGCTCCGCCGCCCGGAGTCGACCGAGGCGGAGCCGGAGTTCCTGGGGCGCCGGCCTGCGCATTTCCGCACCGAGGCGGAGCGGTACAACGCGCTGGCCGCGAAGGAGTCCGGCGAGGTCACGCCGGAGCGTGAGCGGGAATTGCGGTCCGAGGCTGCCACGTCCGGGCGGAAGCCGGTGGCGTACTACGATTTCACGTTCTCTGCCGTGAAGTCTATTTCCGTGTATGAGGCTGCTTTGCGGGCGACCGGTCAGACGGAATTGGCTGACAAGGTGGTGGAGGCGCACAATCGAGCGGTTCAGGTCGCGTTGGAGTACGCCGAGTCGCGGGTGATTTTCACGCGGACCGGGTCGCACGCTCGCACGGTGACCGGGAATGAGTCGATCGGTCGGCACGAGGCCGGTACTGGCGCGGTGTGGACGGTGTGGGCTCACTCCACGAGCCGGGAGAACGAGCCGCAGATGCACACGCACGCGGCCCTGTTGAACCGGACGGTGACCGAGGCCGGGAAGATCGGCGCTCTCGACGGCGCGAGTTTCCGGGCCTACAAGGAGGCCATTGCCGCCGCCTACGAGCGGGCGACCGAGCAGTTCGTGACCGAGGAGACCGGGGCGCGGTTCGAGCTGCGCCCGGACGGCAAGGCCCGCGAGATCGTCGGCATCGACCCCGAGGTGATGGCGGAGGCGTCGACGCGGCGGGGGCAGGTGACCGGGCTCGTCGCCGAGCGCGTCGCGCTCTACCGGGATCGGCACGGCAAGGAGCCGGACGCGGCCGCGATGAAGCGGATCACGGACATGGCCGTGTACGAGACCCGGAAGGCGAAGGGGCCGGAGTCCGGGCCGGCCGCGGTCGCGCGGTGGAGCGAGCAGCGGACAGAGCGGTTGGCCGCGATGGTGGCCGATGTCGAGGCGGCCGGACAGCGGGCGGCCGGGCCGGTGTCCGCGGGTGGTCACGTGTCCGGTGGGGCGGTGGCCGTTGACCGGCTCGCCGGTCACGGCGTGGCCGCGGGTGCGGACACGGCCGCGGACGTGGCCGCTGCGCACCTGCGGGACGTGTCCGCGTCGGCCATCGAGGACGTGCAGGCGTCCTACTCGGTGTGGACGCTGGGGAACCTCGCGGCCGCGATCGACAAGCGTCTGGGGTCCGCGGCCGATCTCGGCGTGGCCGCCGAGGATCGCCCGGTCCGGTTGGAGGAGATCGCGCGGGAGGCGCTGCGGTCGGTGGAGGTTGTGCAGGTCTCCACGCCGGACCCGGTCGAGGTTCCGGAGTCGTTCCGGCGCGCGGATGGCGGGTCGATCTACCGGCGCGCGAACGCGGAGCGGTACGCGACTGCCGCGCATCTGGCCGCGGAGCAGCGGGTGTCCGCCCGGATGGCCGCCCCGCTGGCCGGTGCGGTGACCGCGGACAGCGACGGGCTGGACGTGGAGGCACTGCGGTCGCGGCTGGCCGCGGCCGGCCTGTCCGGTGACCAGGTCGACGCAGTGGCCGGGATCATCGGGTCCGGCCGTCTCGGTGACTGCCTGGTCGGCCCCGCCGGGACCGGGAAGTCCCGCACGGTCGGTGAGCTCGCCCGGGTGTGGGCAGAGCACGCCGATGGCCGCGTGCTCGGTCTCGCCACGTCGCAGATCGCGACGCAGAACTTGGCCGGGGACGGCTTGGAGGCGCTCAACACGACCCGGTTCCTCAACGGCTTCACCGCGGACGAGGCGGGGGAGGTCCGTGACCGGCTCACCGGTCGGGACCTGGTGATCGTCGACGAGGCCGGGATGTCGTCGACGCAGGAGCTGGACCGGATCGTCGAGCTGTGCTCCGCCGCGGGGGCGAAGGTGGTCCTGACCGGTGACCATCACCAGCTCGACGCGGTCGGTGCCGGTGGCCTGTTCCGGCAGGTGATCGCCGAGCGCGGCGCGTACGAACTGCACGAGGTGCACCGGTTCCGCGCCGAGTGGGAGCGCGAGGCGAGCTTGAAGCTGCGCGGCGGGGACCCGTCCGCGTTCGACGCCTACAACGACCGTGGCCGCGTGCACGCGGGCACGTGGGAGGAGATGCAGGCCCTCGCCGCCGAGCGGTACCTGTCGGACGTCCTGGACGGCAAGGACACGCTGCTCATCACCGGCACCAATGAGGGGGCGGGGGAGCTGTCGGCGTCGATCCGGGACCGGTTGATCGAGCTGGGGCGGGTCGAGGAGGCTCCGGTCGCCTACGTGCGCGGCGCCAAGGGAAAGCAGGAGGTGTCGGTCGGGGACCGGGTGCAGGCACGGCTCAACGACTACCGTGCCCGCGTCGACCGTGGCCCGGGCGCGGCCGTGGAGCCGGACCCGGTGACGAACCGGGCGCTCTACACGGTGGTCGGGCGGCACGCGGAGTCCGGGGCGCTGCTCGTCCGGGACCAGGGCGGCGCGACCGCGCACCTGCTGCCGGGCTACGTGCGGGAGCACGTGACGTTGGCCTACGCGGTGACCGAGCACGCCAGCCAGGGCGTCACGGTGCAGCGCGGGCACTACCTGCCCGACCGGGATGCGACCCGGGAGGGCGCGTACCCCGGTCTCACCCGTGGTGCGGAGGAGAACCACGTCTACCTGCCCGCGGTGCGGGCGGCGGACGAGCACGACCCGGAGCGGGTCGAGGAGTCCGCGCGGGAGTGCTTCACCGGCATCTACACCGCCAGCTCGGCGCAGCGCAGCGCGACGGACACGCTGCGCGAGGGGCAGCGGGCCGCGGGCTCGTTCGCGATGGCGGCCGCGACGCTGGACGCGGTGTCCGATGACCACGCCCGCGGCCGGTACGGCGCGGTGCTGGCCGAGGTGCTCGGCCCGGACGCCGCGGCCGCGGCCGCCGACGACCGGGCGGCGTACGGCCGGTTGTTGCAGGCGACGCGGGAGGCGGAGATCGCGGGGCACGACCCGGCCGCGGTGCTGGCCGAGGCGGTCGGGGTGCGCGGCCTGGACACCGCCGAGAGTGTGCCGGACGTCGTCCGGTGGCGGCTCCGGCAGCTGACCGAGGCCCGGGTTCCGGAGCGGGCCGTGGACCCGGCGGACTGGACGACGCGGGTACCGGCCCCGGACGGGACCGAGGCCGGGCAGTACGTCGCGGACCTGGCCGCGGCGGCGACCGAGCGTCAGACCCGGTTGGGTCGACAGCTCGCCGAGGAGCCGACCGGGTGGGCGTTGAGCCAGCTCGGCGACGTCCCGGAGGTTGGGCAGGTCGCCGAGCGGGCCGCGTGGGAGCGGTCCGCGGGTGCGGTGGCCGCGTACCGGGAGATGGAGCGGGTACCGGCCGATCAGGAGTCGATCGGTGCGGCGCCGTCGCGGGAGTTCCCGCTCCGGCGGGCGTTGTGGCAGTCCGCGCGGGACGCGCTCGGCCCGGTCCCGGACGATGTGGTCGACCACCGTGCGCTCACCGATGGGGAGCTGTACCAGCGCACCGAGCGGTGGGCGCGGGAGCAGGCCGTCGCGCCGGAGTTCGTCGCGGACAAGATGCGGGAGGCGTACCGGGCCGCGCACGAGCAGCGGGTGCGGGTCAGCGCGCGGACCGCCGAGATCGGCGCCGCAGGCGATGGTGACCCCGACCTGCCCCGGAAGATCGAGGAGCGTGCCTCGCTCCGTCGGATGATGCAGTGGCAGCAGCAGCGGGCCGCCGACCTCGAGAACAGCCACGCGCACCGGTCGAAG
>NZ_WWFY01000649.1:0-203 GCF_009864975.1 Pseudonocardia sp. SID8383 | reverse complement strand
CCTCCAGGGTCCCGCCGACCGAGCGCGCACGCTCGCGCATGCCGGTCAGCCCCGTGCCGTCCACCGCGCCGGGCGCCGGGCCGGCACCGTCGTCGTCGACGGTCAGGTCCAGCGCGTCGTCGCCGAAGCGCAGGGTGACCACCGCGCCGCCGGCCCCGGCGTGCCGACGCGTGTTGGTCAGCGACTCCTGCACGATCCGGTAC
>NZ_WWFY01000648.1:0-221 GCF_009864975.1 Pseudonocardia sp. SID8383 | reverse complement strand
TCCGGACCCGCTGCCGTCGTGGACCCCGCTCGACCCCCCGGTCCTGCGCGGCCCCGGCGACCCGGCGACCGGGCCGCGCTACGGCGTCGCGCTGTTCTCCCGGCTCCCGGTGCGCCGGTGGCACGTGCTGGGGTTCGAGGCCGGACGGGGCCGGCTGCCGGTGCCGGTGCCCGCCCCCGGCGGGGGGACCCGGCTCGCCTGGTTCCCCGACGAGCCGCGCG
>NZ_WWFY01000647.1:0-232 GCF_009864975.1 Pseudonocardia sp. SID8383 | reverse complement strand
CGACGTCACCCTGTCCAACGCCGGGCTGACCGACGGCGCGACCGTCGTCGTCGCGCCGGCGTCGGTCACCGCGGCCCGCGAGGTGCGCCTGGTCGGGTCCGCGCTGACCACCGCGACGGTCGCCCCGGCGACGCTGCGGCTCGCCCTGACGGGCAAGGTCCTGGTCCGCGGCGACGCCGTGTCCCTGCTCCCGCAGGACATCGCCCCGGCGGCCGGGGCCGACGTCCGCTCG
>NZ_WWFY01000646.1:0-324 GCF_009864975.1 Pseudonocardia sp. SID8383 | reverse complement strand
ACCGCCGATGCCCACCTCGACGGTGAGGAACAGCGCGGTGCCCGCGCCGGCCGCGGCCCCGTCCCGGACCTCGGCGACCCCGGCCAGGTTCGCGTCGTTGCCGACCAGCACGGGCAGGCCCAGCCCGGCGCCGATCCGGCGCACGTCGAGCGGGCTCCAGCCCTGCCCGCCGCCCGTCTCGGCCAGGTACTCGTCGACGACGGTCGCCGCGACCCCGATCCCGACCGCCACGACCGCTCCGGGCGCGTCCGCGACCAGCTCGCCGACCACCCCGGCCAGCTCCGCGGCGACGGCGTCGGGGTCGCGACGGCGGTGCCGCCCCGA
>NZ_WWFY01000645.1:0-412 GCF_009864975.1 Pseudonocardia sp. SID8383 | reverse complement strand
GGCCGGCGACGCCGCCCGCGCCCTGCACGACACCCGTCGGTCCCGCGGCGCGCTCGGCGCCGGCGAACTCCCGGTCGACGGCTACGACGACCTGTCCGTCCCCGACGCGGCCCGCGCCGTCCGCGAGCTCGACACGCCCGAGGACGTGCAGGCCGTGCTGCGCTACGAGGAGCAGCACAAGAACCGGGCGGGCGTGCTCACCGCGGCCCGCACCCGGCACGCCGAGGTGGCCCGCGAGACGGTCGCGCACTGACGTGGCGCCCATGCTCCTGACCCCGCCCGGGGTCTACCGGCCCCAGTCGGACTCGCAGATGCTGGCCCGCGCCGTCGCCGTCTCCGGGCGGGCCCGCGGGGCCGTGCTCGACCTGGGCACCGGCACCGGGACCGTGGCGCTCGCCGCGGCCCGCTGCGG
>NZ_WWFY01000644.1:0-515 GCF_009864975.1 Pseudonocardia sp. SID8383 | reverse complement strand
CGCCAGGACTCCGGCGCCGCCGCGCAGCGCGGTGCGCCGGCTGACGGGGTGGCGTCGCAGGAAGGCGGCGAGCCAGTCCTGCTGGTCGGCGATCGTCATGTCGACGGCGAGTGCCCGCGGGACACCGACGCCGGGGGTCTCTCCGGTGGGGTTGACGCTCACACCCGGTGACGGTGCCGGGCCACGGCTTCCGGTCGGCGTTGCACGGCGGAACGTCGGGTGAACGCCCGGCGACACCCGGGGGTCACGCGCCGTTGGTGCGGCATTCATCCCGGGTGCCCGGTTCGCCGGGGCCGGTGCCGGTTCCCGTGCCGGACCGGTGCCGTGCGGCGGGCGTGGCGGGACGCACCCGCCGCCCGGCGACGCGGTCGCGGCGATCTGCGTAGTTTCGATGACGTGCACGTGCTCCCCCGGACCCGGTGGGTCCGTACCCCGATCGTGGCGGCGACGGTCGCCGCCCTGGTGCTGGCGTTCGCCCCGGCCGCGTCGGCCGCACCCGGTGTCCCGGTCGCCGC
>NZ_WWFY01000066.1:0-370 GCF_009864975.1 Pseudonocardia sp. SID8383 | reverse complement strand
GTAGGTCTGCGGGACCAGCACGAGGCGGCGGCCGTCGAGGTCGCCGCCGGCCGGGGACCCGCCGCGCGGGGCCCAGGTGATGCGGTAGCGCCAGCCGTCCCGGGTGGCCTGCTCGCCGCGGCGGCGACGCCATGCGGTCAGCGCCGGGACCATCGCGGAGACGGTGGCGTCGTCCAGGCCGAGCGAGCCGACCAGTCCCTCGACGTCGTCGCGCTCGACGGCGGCCCAGAACTCGGCGTCGGCACCGGTGCCCTCGGGCACGGCGGCGGCCGCCGTCTCCGGCCAGTACCGCTCTCGCTGGAACGCATACGACGGGAGGGCGACCCGCCCGTGGCCGTACCCGGCGAGCAGCGCCCGCCGGTCGAGGCGG
>NZ_WWFY01000007.1:0-6355 GCF_009864975.1 Pseudonocardia sp. SID8383 | reverse complement strand
GCCTCGGCGATGTCGCCGACGTCGCCGCCCTCCAGGACGACCCCGGCGAACCGGTCGTGGGCGTCGGCGGCCTCGGCGATCGCGGCGTGCGCGCCGCGCAGCTCGCGCAGCGTGGTGGCGGTGTCGGCGAGGCGGCGGGTCTGCACCAGCGACACCGCGGCGAGCGCGGCCAGCGAGCCGAGCAGGGCGACGTCCTCGGCGGTGAAGGGGCGGGCGGACCGGGTGGCGGCGAACAGGACGCCGACGAACTCGTCGTCGACCAGCAGCGGGGTGCCGCAGATGCCGACGATGCCCTCCTCGGCGACCGCGGTGTCGATCTCCTCGGTGTGCCGGTAGCGGCCGTCGCCGGCGTAGCGGCCGGTCCAGTGCGGGGTGCGGCTGGCCGCGACGAGGCCGCCGAGCCCGGCCCCGAGCGGGAGCCGCAGCGACTGGAAGCGGTGCGAGACCGACCCGGAGGTGACCCGCATGAACGTGTCCCCGCGCTCGGGGTCGTGCAGGGTCAGGTAGGCGACGTCGGTACCGAGCAGCCCGCGGGCCCGGCGCACGATCGCCTGCAGCACCGAGCCGGGGTCGGACTCCGAGGCGAGGTCGCGGGCGATGCCGACCAGCGCGGCGAGCTCGGACTCACGGCGGCGCCCGGCGTCCATCGCCGCCCGCACCCGCAGGGTCAGCGCGCCGGCCTCCGGCTCGGAGGCCGCCAGCTCCGCGACGACGCGGTCCAGCTCGCCGTCGCGGGCATCGCCGTCGGCCCGGTCGGCCAGCAGCCGGAGCAGGTCGAGGACGGTGCGCACGCGTCCATCCTGCCGTGCGCGGCGCTCAGTCGGACTTCCACGCCCCCGGGCGGCCGTAGATGTCGCGCAGGTCGAGCAGGTGGCTGCGCATGGCCTCCTCGGCCTGCGCCGCCTCGCCCCGGGCGATGTGCTCGGTGATCGTGGTGTGGCAGGCGTCGACCTCCGCCCAGTGCTCGGCCGCGACGACGTGCCGGTTCAGCCGGGTGCGGAGCACGTCGCCCACCGGCTGGCCCATCATGGTGATCATCAGGTTGCCGGTGGCCATGAGTACCGTGGTGTGGAAGTCCATGTGCTCGACGAACCCGCTGGGGTCGCGCGGGTCCCGCGGTGCCGCCGCCGCGGCGCGCAGCGCCTCGATCGTCTCCGGGGCGGCGCGCTGGGCGGCCAGCCGGGCCGCCGCGGGCTCGAGCAGCAGCCGGGCCTCCAGCAGGTCCGCCATGCCGAGCTGCGGCGTCGCGACCAGCACCCCGAGCGCACCGCCGACGTCCTCGACCAGGCGGGCGGGGTCGGGCGCGGCGACGAACGAGCCGCCCTGCACCCCGCGCCGGGTGTCGATCAGGTGCTGGCTGGCCAGGACCCGCAGCGCCTCGCGGACCGTGGAGCGGCTCACCCCGAACATGCCGGTCAGCTCGGACTCCGCGGGCAGCCGCGTGCCGGCGGGCAGGGCACCGCGCATGATCTGCGCGCGCAGCTCGTCGGCCACCTGCCGGTAGGCGGGACGGACCCGCTGGACCCGCAGCCGCGCCGTCGGCGGCCGGTGACCGTCGCGAGGCCGCTCCCCCGCCGGTGCGTCGGTCGGCACGGTGACGCCGTCACGCGGATCCCGGGTCGCACCCATCTTCACGCCGCCGCCCTGTCGTCCATCGTGCCGCGCGTCCCGCGACCCGTTCCAGGGTACCGGTCGGGCGTTGCCCGGGACCATCACCCGGCGGTATAGGTCTGACAGATCTGTCGAGCACTTCCAGCAGCTCGTGACCGTTGGAGGGTCTTGCCTCTGAAAGTGTCTGATGTTTACCGTGCGGAGGCGGGGTCCGGTCGGCCCCCGCGGACCGGAAGGCGGGCGACGGCGCCCGCCGAGGGGAGTACGCGATGACCGTCGACCCACCCGGTGACCGGCAGGCGGCCGGTGTGCCGCCCGCTCCGGCCCCCGTCACGGACCTGGCCGCCCGGCTCGACCGCATCCCGGTCGCCACCCCGACACACCGCCGCTGGGTGGGGGTGCTCGGTGCGCTGTTCGTCTTCGACCTGGTGGACCTCAACTCCTTCGCCTACGCCGCCCCCGCGCTGCGGGCCGAGTGGGGGCTGTCCATCGGGGAGGTCGGCGCGGTCACCTCGGCCGCGTTCGTCGGGATGTTCGCCGGGGCGATCGTCGGCGGCCGCCTCTCCGACCGCTACGGCCGCCGCCCCGTCCTGCTCGGGGCCGTCCTGTTCTTCTCCGTCTGCTCGCTGCTGAGCGCGCTGAGCTGGGACGCCTGGTCGCTGGGCGTGCTGCGGGTGCTGACCGGGTTCGGGCTGCAGGCCACGACCGGGGTCCTGCTGGTCTGGGTGAGCGAGATGTTCCCGCGCTCGCTGCGGGGCCGGTACCAGGCGCTGCTGCTCGCCGTCGGCCTCGCCGGCATCCCGATCGCCGCGTGGCTGGCCCGGATCGTCGTCCCGCTCGGACCGGGCTCCTGGCGCTGGGTCTTCGTCGTGGGCGCGCTCGGCGCGGTCGTCGCCCTCGTCGCCTGGCGGACGGTCCCCGAGTCGGTCCGCTGGCGCTCGGCACAGGGCCGGTCCCCCGACCCCCGCGACGAACGGCTCGTGGCCCGGATGGAGCACGAGGCCCGCGCGCAGCTCGGCACCGACCTGCCCGAACCGGTCCCCGACCCCCCGAAGCCCGAGGGACGGCTGTCGGACCTGCTGCGCGGCGCGACGCTGCGCCGGACCGTGGTCGCCTCGACGGCCTGCGTGTTCCTGATCCTGTCGTTCTACGGTTTCAGCTCCTGGGTGCCGACGCTGCTCGTGGAGCGCGGGTACACCACGGCCGAGAGCCTGACCTTCGCCTCGGTCCTCGCGATCGCCGCCGTGCCAGGAGCGCTGCTCGTGGCGCCGGTGGTGGACCGCTTCGACCGGCGCGCGGTCGTCCTGGTGCTGCAGACCCTCTCCGCGGGCCTGGTGCTCGCGTTCGGCCTGGTCACGCACCCGGTCGCGATCGCGGTGACCGGATTCCTCGCCGCGATGTTCATGCAGGCGACGGTGCCGGTCCTCTACACCTACATCGCCGAGGTCTTCCCGCTGCACCTGCGCGGTCTGGGCTCCGGCATCGCGAACGGCTCCGGCCGGCTCGCCGGGGTCGCCGGCGGCCTCCTCGTCGCCGCGACCTTCGCCGGCCTCGGCCTCACCGCCGTCTACGTCTACCTCGCCGCGGCGGCACTGCTGCTCGGCCTGGTCATGGCCCTGTTCGGCGAACGCACCACGAACCGCCGCCTCGAGGACATCGAGCGCGGATGACCACCCCCCACCGGAAGGACGACACGCACGTGACGATCAAGCAGGGCTGGCAGGGACGCTTCTACGAGGACTTCGAGACCGGCGACGTCTACCAGCACCCGCTGGGCCGGACGATCACCGAGACCGACAACACCTGGTTCACGTTGCTGACCATGAACACCAACCAGGCGCACTTCAACCGCCAGGTCGGCGAGTCCTCGGAGTTCGGCCGGATGCTCGTCGTCTCCCCGCTGACGATCTCCATCGCGATGGGCCAGTCGGTCACCGACACCACCCAGAACGCGTTCGCCAACCTGGGGCTCGACGACCTGAAGCTCACCGCGCCGGTGTTCGCCGGGGACACCATCTGGTCGGAGTCGATCGTGCTGGACAAGCGCGAGTCCTCGTCCCGCCCGACCGCCGGGATCGTCACCGTGCGGACCCGCACCCTGAACCAGGACGCGGTCGAGGTGCTGAGCTTCCGGCGGACCTTCTACGTGCACAAGCGGGAGGTGGGCGGGGCGTCGTCGCTGTTCCCGCAGGCCGCGGAGCCGCTGACGGTGGAGGGCGCGTGACCCGGCGGCCGCTGGAGGACATCCGGATCGTCTCGCTGGAGCAGTACGGCGCCGGCCCGTTCGGGTCGATGCACCTCGCCGAGCTGGGCGCGGAGATCATCAAGATCGAGGACCCGTCGGTCGGCGGTGACGTCGGCCGCGCGATCCCGCCCTACACCGCGCCGGGCGACTCGCTGTTCTTCCAGTCCTTCAACCGGGACAAGTCCTCGGTCACCCTCGACGTGCGCACCCCCGAGGGCCGCGAGGTGTTCCACGACCTGGTCCGCACCGCCGACGCCGTGTTCTCCAACCTGCGCGCCGACGTCCCGGCGACGCTGGGGATCCGCTACGACGACCTCAAGGAGGTCAACCCGCAGATCGTCTGCTGCTCGCTGACCGGGTTCGGGATGACCGGCCCGCGCTCGGCGGAGCCGGGCTACGACTACGTCCTGCAGGCGCTGGCGGGCTGGATGTCGCTGACCGGTGAGCCCGGCGGCGCCCCGCAGAAGACCGGGCCGAGCCTGGTCGACTACTGCGGCGGCTACGTCGCCGCGATCTCGCTGCTGGGCGCGATCCACGGGGCGCGGCGCGACGGCGTCGGCACCGACTGCGACGTCTCGCTCTACGACACCGCGGTGAGCCTGCTCGCCTACCCCGGGACCTGGCACCTGACCGCGGGCTTCGAACCGGTGCGCACCCGGCAGTCGGCCCACCCCTCGCTGGTGCCCTTCCAGGCCTTCGAGGCCTCCGACGGCTGGCTGGTCGTCGGGTGTGCGAAGGAGAAGTTCTGGCAGCGGCTCACCGTCGTGCTGGGCCGCCCGGACCTGGCCGAGGACCCCCGCTTCGCGACCTTCGCCGACCGCAACCTGCACCGCGACGCGCTGCTGCCCGAGCTCGAGGCGCTGTTCCGGACCCGCACGGTCGCGGAGTGGCTCGCCCCGCTCTACGCGGCCTCGGTCCCGTGCGCCCCGGTCCGCGACGTCGCGGGCGCGCTGACCGACCCGCACACCGTCGAGCGCGACCTCGTCGCCGAGACCCCGCACCCCGACTTCGGCCCGGTCCGCACCCTGCGCAGCGCGGTCCGGGTGGGCCCGCCCGGCGCCGACCGGGCCCCGACCCGCGCCGCACCCGTGATGGGTGCCGACACCGACCGCGTCCTGCGCGAGCTGGGCTACGACGACACCAGGATCACCGCGCTCCGGAGCTCCGGCGCGCTGGGGAAGGACTGACATGGACTTCCGGTTCACCGACGAGCAGCGCCTCTACCGGGACACGTTGCGCGCCTTCGTCGACAAGGAGATCGTCCCCGTCGCGCGGGAGTGGGAGCAGTCGGGCCGCTACCCCACCGAGATCGTCGAGGGGATGAAGAAGCTCGGACTCTTCGGCCTGGCCGTCCCCGAGTCCTACGGCGGCCTGGCCGCCGACACCGTCTCGTTCGCGCTGACCTTCGAGGAGATCTCGCGGGGCTGGATGGGCATCGCCGGCATTCTCGGCAGCCACTCGGTGTCCTGCTTCCTGCTCGCGAACCACGGCACCGAGGAGCAGAAGCAGCGCTACCTCCCGGAGCTCGCGACGGGCGCGCGGCGCACCGGGATCGCGCTGACCGAGCCCGGCGCCGGCACCGACCTGCAGGGCATCCGCACCACCGCCCGCCGCGACGGCGACGACTACGTCATCGACGGCACCAAGATGTGGATCACCAACGCCCGGCACGCCGACCCGCTCCCGGTGCTGGTCAAGACCGACCCGTCGGCCTCGCCCGCGCACACGGGCATGAGCATCCTGCTCGTCGAGGCGGGCACCCCCGGCTTCGAGGTCACCGCCGACATCGGCAAGCTCGGCTACAAGGGCACCGAGTCCTGCGAGGTCGTGCTCGACGGCGTGCGCGTCCCGTCGTCGCAGCTGCTCGGCGGGGTCGAGGGACGCGGCCTGCAGCAGGCACTCTCCTCGCTGGAGACCGGGCGGATCAACATCGCCGCCCGCAGCGTCGGGATCGCCCAGCGCGCCTACGACGAGGCCCTGTCCTACGCCCGCGAGCGCGAGGCCTTCGGCAGGCCGATCGGCGACTTCCAGGCCGTCCAGCAGCGGCTCGCCCAGACCGCGGTGCGGCTGCAGGCGGCCCGGCTGATGACCTACTGGGCGGCGTCGCGGATGGACGACGGCGTGCGGATGGACACCGAGTCCGGGATGGCGAAGATCTTCGCGTCCGAGCAGGCCCTGGAGTGCGCACTCGACGCGATGCGCATCCACGGCGGCTACGGCTACTCCACCGAGTTCGAGGTGGAGCGGCTCTACCGCGACGCCCCGCTCATGTCGATCGGCGAGGGCACCAACGACGTGCTGCGCGGCGTGGTGGCGAAGGCGCTGCTCAGCGGCAAGGCCACCGTCCGGTGAGCACGGCCGACGAGCTGGGCGCCCTCGCCGCGCGGCTCGGGTACACCCTCGACCCCGGCCAGGTGACGGCGATGCACGACGCGGTCGCGGGCGCCGAGCCCGCGGTGGCGGCGCTGCGGGCGGCACCCGTCCCGGCGGCGGCCGCCG
>NZ_WWFY01000643.1:0-560 GCF_009864975.1 Pseudonocardia sp. SID8383 | reverse complement strand
CGAGCAGGCCGCCCCCGCCGCGAGCGCGCCGGAGAAGGCCGACAGCACCCCGGCCCCGGCCGCGGAGCGTCGTGAGGACGCCGACGGCGCCGGTCGTCGTGGTCGGACCCGCCGCCGCGGGCAGGGCGACGACAACGGCCAGAAGGACAACGGCCAGAAGGACAACGGCCCCCAGGGCGCCCCGAAGGACCCCGCCACGGACGCGGGCCAGAAGGACGCGGGCCAGCGGGACGCGGGCCAGAAGGACGCCCGTCGCGACGCCGACGGCGACGACCCCGGCACCGACGGCGACCGCCGTCGCGGCCGTGGCGCCGACCGCAACGCCGAGCGCGGTGCCGACCGCAACGGTGCCGACCGCAACGGTGGCGACCGCACCGGTGAGGGCCGCGACGACAACGGCCGCGGCAACGGCGACAACGGCCGTGGCGGGCGCAACCGCGACGGCGACGACTCCGGCCGCGGCAACCGCGGGAACCGCAACAACGACCGGACCGGCGACCGCGGTGACAACCGTGGTGAGCGGAACGGCGACCGGAACAACGACCGCGGTACCGACCGGA
>NZ_WWFY01000642.1:0-667 GCF_009864975.1 Pseudonocardia sp. SID8383 | reverse complement strand
ACACCCGGCTCGACGCGCTCGACGCCGAGCTGGCGGCCGCGCTGGCGGGCGCCCCGCTGCCCGGCAGCAGGCCCGAGGTGCTCGCCGTCGCCGAGACCGCGCGCCGCCACGACCTCGACGCGTCGCTGTTCCGGGACTTCATGGTCTCGATGCGGATGGACCTCACCGTCACCGACTACGCCACCGACGACGAGCTGGCCGTCTACGTGCACGGCTCGGCCGCCGTGATCGGGCTGCAGACGCTGCCGGTGCTCGGGACGGTCGTCCCGCGGGCGGAGGCCGAGCCGCACGCCGCGCTGCTGGGCGTGGCGTTCCAGATCACGAACTTCCTGCGCGACGTCGGCGAGGACCTCGACCGCGGCCGGGTGTACCTGCCCGCCGACGAACTCGCCGCGTTCGGCGTCGACCGGGAGCTGCTGGCCTGGAGCCGGCGCACCGGGCGCCCGGACCCGCGGATCCGCCGCGCCCTGGCCCACCTGGTCGCCCGGACCCGGGCCACCTACCGGCGGGCCGACCCCGGGATCCCGATGCTGGAGCCGGTGTCGCGGGCCTGCGTCGGCGCCGCCCGGGTGCTGTACGCGGAGATCCTCGACGAGATCGCCGACGCCGGCTACGACGTGCTGACCCACCGGGTCGCGGTGCCGAACCGGCGCCGGGCCGCCGTCGC
>NZ_WWFY01000641.1:0-770 GCF_009864975.1 Pseudonocardia sp. SID8383 | reverse complement strand
GGCGCTGCTCGGCGGCGCGGCCGGGGCCGGGCTGCTGCTGCTCACCCCGGCCGGTGGCTTCGAGCGGATCGTACCGTTCCTCGTCGCGGTCGCGGCACTGCTGCTCCTGCGCCCGCCCCGGCCCGCGGCCGAACCGCGACCGCCCGGGCCGGGCGTCGCGGTGGGGGTGTTCGGCGTCGCCGTCTACGCCGGGTACTTCGGCGCCGCGGCCGGGGTGATGATGCTGGCGCTCACGCTGTCGCTGCCGGGCGCGACCCTGCTGCGGGCCAACGCGCTGAAGAACGTGCTGACCTGGGCGGCGAACGCCGTCGCCGCGGTCGGCTTCGCGGTCCTCGGCGACGTCGCGTGGGCCGCGGTGCCCGCACTGGCCCTGGGCCTGCTCATCGGCGGCCGGCTCGGCCCGGTCGTGGCCCGGCGTCTCCCGGCTCGCCTGGTCCGGATCGGCATCGCGGTCGCGGGCCTCGGCCTGGCCCTGCGGCTGTTCGTCCAGGCCTGGCTCTGAGCGGTCCGCCCACGGCCCTGCGCAGCGCCGTGGGCGGACCGGGCCCTCAGCCCCGGCGGTACTCCAGCATCGCGGTGACCGGGCCGTCGGCGCGGTGCCCGTGGCGGCGCAGCCAGCCGTCGAGCTTGCCCTGCACCGTGGGCAGGTCCGGGCGCCGGTGCGGCTCGGTGCGCATCGCCTGCTTGAGCAGCGCCAGGTGCGCGGTCCGGCTCGGCAGGTGGGTCAGCTTCGCCCCCGCCGCGGCCGCCCGCAGCCCGGCGACGGCGTC
>NZ_WWFY01000640.1:0-3140 GCF_009864975.1 Pseudonocardia sp. SID8383 | reverse complement strand
GGCGCCGCCGCGCCGACCTGCCGCTGGACGGGCTGCGCGCGCTCGGGATGGGCCACGTCATCGCCGGCGCCGGGACCGGCCGGGCGCTGGCCCTGCACGGCGCGGACGTGCTCAACATCTGGCGCCCCACGGAGTTCGAGCACGACAGCACCTACGTCACCGCGAACGTCGGCGTCCGGTCCGCCACGGTGGACCCGCACGCCGCCGACGGCGCCGCGCTGCTGCGCGGGCTGCTCGCCGACGCCGACGTGTTCTACGCCAACCGCCGCCCCGGCTACCTGGCCCGGCTCGGGCTGTCCGCCGAGGAGGCCGCCGCGGTGCGGCCCGGCATCGTGCACGCCTCGAACACCCTGCACGGGCCGGTCGGGCCGTGGGCGCAGCGCGTCGGGTTCGACCAGTCCGCGGGCACCCTGGTCGGGATGATGACCCTGGAGGGCGGCTCGGCCACCGACCCGACGGTGGCGCCCCGGCTCTCACCGATCCTGGTCGTCAACGACTACATCGTGTCCTGGCTGACCGCCGCCGGGGTCGCGGCGGCACTGCGCCGCCGCGCGGTGGAGGGCGGTTCCTGGGCGGTGGAGGTGTCGCTGGCCCGGGCCGCGCTGTGGATGCTGGAACTCGGGGTCCTTGACCTCGGCTACGCCCGCGAGGTCGCGGGCACCGGCGAGCGCCACGCCTACCCCGCCCCGGAGACGTTCACCGCGCAGACCCCGCTGGGGCACTACCAGGGGGTGACCGACCAGGTCACGATGAGCGCGACGCCGGGGGAGTACCGCACGGTGCTCGTCCCCCGCGGCTCCGGACGCCCGGAGTGGCTGGGGAGCTGAGCCGGGCGCCCGGGCGCCGGGATCCCGGGCCCGCCGTTCAGCGGTCGCGGCGCGGCGGCGGCTCCACCCGGGGGATCGGGCGGGTCACGTCGGCGTGGTCCACGGCCGGGTCCGCGGTCCGGTCCACGGCGCGGTGCGCGCCCGGGTCCGACACGGGACCCGGGACGCGGTCCATGACCTGGGTCGTGGCCTGGTCAGGGGTGTGCTCGGGGGCGCGGCCGGAGGTGTCGTCCGGGGCGGCCGGCGCCGCCGACCCGTCCACCCGCCGCTCGACGGCCATGATCGCCAGGACGGCCGCCGCGCCGGCCGCGGCCGGCAGCAGCATCCACCACCAGCCCGGGTCGGGCGCCAGCACACCGCGGGCGTCGTCCTGCCAGGGCCACAGCGCCCGCAGCGCCCCCAGCAGTACCCCGATCATGATCACCATCAGGGTGCGGCGGTGGTGCTCCAGCAGCCAGGTCAGCACCGACACGAAGCTCGCGAGCCCCAGCACGGCGCCGAGCCCGAACACGGCGATGTAGGCCAGGTCGAGGTCGCGCACCGCGCGCAGGGTCGGCTCGTAGAGCCCGAACACCAGCAGCAGGAACGACCCGGAGAAGCCCGGCAGCACCAGTGCGCACACCGCGATCGCCGCGGCCAGTCCGACCAGCGGCATCGGTGGGCGGCCCTCGCCGGCGGCCGGGGGGAGCGCGCTGACCGCGAACGTCGCCGCGAACGCGAGGACGACCAGCGCCCACTCGCGCAGCCCGCGCAGCCGCCCGGTGATCCGGAGCGGTACCGCCACCGACGCGGCGACCATCCCCAGGAACACCGCCCGGGCGCCGACGGGGTGGTCCTCGATCAGCCCCGGGAGCACCTGCGACGCCGCCACGACCGCCAGCACCATGCCCAGTGCGACGGGGAGCAGCAGGCCCCAGTCCAGCCGTCGCAGCTCCTCGCGGGGCGCCACGTCACCGCCCGCCGCGCCCGGGAGCAGACCCCGGGCCGCGGCGACGAGGTGGGCCCCCTGGGCGATCAGGCGCTCGTAGATCCCGACGACCAGGGCCATGGTCCCGCCGCTGACCCCCGGGACGGTCTCGACCACGCCGATCGCGGCCCCACGGGCCAGATGAACACCGGACATACGCGACAACACAGGACAGGACGGTACCGACCGGGCGACGATCGGGGACGGACGGGTGAACTCTCGTTCGCATCACGAAGGATCGGGGCAACCGGTGCGTGCCGATACGTCCGAAGAGACGTACAGACCATGACGATCGGGGGACTGACATGGACGGGTACGTCCTGCACCGCACCGCCCGCTGGGCCGTGACCATCGCCGCCTGCGGCGCCGTGCTGGCCGGCTGCGGGGGTGGTGGTGACTGGCCGGCGGCCGCCGGGTCCGGTGGCGCCTCCGCCACCCCGAGTGCCGCCGCGCCGACGACGAGCGCCCCGGTGTCCGACGCCGGGGGTGCCGGATCGGCCGGGGGAGCAGGGAACGGTGGTACCCACACCGGCACCGGTGGCGCCGAGGCGGGCGGCGACGAGCGCTGCCACACCTCCGAGCTCGCCGGCTCGGTCGCGGCCGACCCGGGCGGCGGCGCCGCGGGCTCGTCGTACGTGACCCTGACGCTGCGCAACCAGGGCGGCCGCACCTGCTACGTGCGGGGCTTCCCCGGTGTGTCCTACGTCGGCGGCGGCGACGGCCACCAGATCGGCCCGGCCGCCGCGATGCAGGGCGGGCACGGCGACCCGGTGCGCCTCGCCCCCGGCGGGACCACCGGTGCGACACTGCGGGTGGTGAACGTGCGCAACTTCGACGAGGCGGCCTGCCGCCCGACGGCCGTGCGCGGCCTGCGCGTCTACCCGCCCGGCGAGACCGACTCGCTGTTCGTCCCGATGGAGGGCACCGGCTGTGCCGCCACCCCGCCCGGGGACCAGCTGGTGATCCAGGCGTTCACCGCGCGCTGACCCGCACCCGGGCCCGGTCCGCCGCGGACCGGGCCCGGCGGGGTCCGCGGGTGGCCGCCACGACGGTGGAGGAGAGAACCCCGCATGACCCCGTACGACCGCCCGGACGCGCCCCGCCGGCGTGGCGACGTCGCCGCGCTCGGTCACCGGCTGCAGGACCTCGACGGAGCCTCCTACCGCTCCTACAAGGGCCTCACCGGCGTCTGGTCGGGTGAGGACGGCTACGACCTCGAGATCCGGACGGTGCAGGCCGACCCGTTCGCGCCGCCGTCGCGGCTGCGGGTGACCGTGCCCGCCCGGACCGCGGGACTGCCGCCCGGCCTGCACCGCGGCGCCGTCCGCGCGCGTGCCCTCGGCGGG
>NZ_WWFY01000639.1:0-1436 GCF_009864975.1 Pseudonocardia sp. SID8383 | reverse complement strand
GTCCTGCACGACGACGACGCCGGCATCTACGGCCATCCCGACCACCGCGCCGCACACGCCGCGGGCGCCATCGCCTGCTCGCTCACCGGTGCCCACGGCTACCGGATGACCGTCGACCGCGAGCACCTCGCGCTGGCCGCGCGTGACCGGCACCTCGTCCACGGCGCCGCGCACGCCGCCGGCGTCGGCTACGGCCGGGTCACCGCCGAGATCGCCGTCGCCGTCGGGGGCGGCCCGGCCGAGCTCGCCGTGAAGCGGGCCGCGATGCTCGCCCACGCCAGCCAGATCGCCCCGGACGCGGTCGACGAGGCGGGCTTCGCCGCCGCCTACGGCTACGAGTGGTTCCTCCCCGGCGAGAACACCGGCGGCCGGGCCCGCGGCGGTGTCCTGGAGGCGCTGGGCAACGCCCATCTGCTCGCCGGGACCCGCTGACCGCCGCCCCCGTCCCGCGCCGGGTCCCGCCCCGGGTCCGGTCCCGCGTCCGATGCCGCCGCGTCGGGCGGTCGCGGCGCTCCACTACGCTGTCCGCACGACCGCGCTCCGCCGCAGCACGACGAGCGGTGACCGAGCAGGTGCGGTCGGTACGGGTAGGGTCGCCCGGTCGACACCGATCGGGCGGGGGAGAGGACGAGCATGGTCGAACCGCCGGGCCCGGTCCTGGTCGTGGTTCCCACCTACGACGAGCGGGAGAACCTCGGTCCCGCCGTCGCGCGGCTGCACGCCGCGCTGCCCGACGCCGACGTGCTCGTCGTCGACGACGCCAGCCCCGACGGCACCGGAGAGCTCGCCGACGCCCTCGCCGCCGCCGACGAACGCGTCCGCGTCCTGCACCGCTCCGGCAAGGACGGCCTCGGCGCCGCCTACCTCGACGGCTTCCGGCACGCGCTGACCGGCGAGCACCAGGTCGTCGTCGAGATGGACGCCGACGGCTCGCACGCCCCCGAGGACCTTCCCGCGCTGCTCGCCGCCCTGACCGACGCCGACGTCGTCCTCGGCTCCCGCTACGTGCCCGGCGGGCGCGTCGTGAACTGGCCATGGCACCGCGAGCTCCTCTCCCGCGGCGGCAATCTCTACTCCCGCCTCGCACTCGGCGTGCCGCTGCGCGACATCACCGGCGGCTACCGCGTCTACCGGCGCACCGTGCTCGAGCAGCTGCACCTGGACTCGGTCGCCTCCCAGGGCTACTGCTTCCAGGTGGACATGGCCTGGCGGGCCCTGCAGGCCGGGTTCCGGGTCAGCGAGGTCCCGATCACCTTCACCGAGCGCGAGCGCGGTGCGTCCAAGATGAGCGGCGGCATCGTCGCCGAGGCGCTGTGGCGGGTCACCTGCTGGGGCCTGTCGCACCGGCTCGGCCGCGACACCCCCCAGCGCCCCGCGGGGCCGGTCACCGAGGGCGCCGCACACGGCTGAGCCGCGCGGCGCCCCCGGGTGCGCTC
>NZ_WWFY01000638.1:0-1804 GCF_009864975.1 Pseudonocardia sp. SID8383 | reverse complement strand
GTGCGGGCACGGCCGGCGCGTCGACGACGGTCCCGCCGCCCTGCGCCTCGCGCCCGTCGGACGCACCCGCGCCGTCGCCGGTGTCCATCACCGCGGTCGCCGTCGACGGCGTCGCGAGACCGGCGACGGACTGGCCCGCGGCGATCCGGGCGAGCGCCTCGCGGGCCTGGGCGGAGCTGGGCCGCTCGGCGGGGTCGTTGGCGAGCAGGCGCATCAGCAGCGCGGTCAGCGGGCCCGCATCCTGCGGCGGGGTGATCGCGCCGGTGGCGACCTTGTGCAGCAGGGCGTAGGCGTTGTCGTCGAGGCCGAACGGCGGCTCGCCCTCGACCGAGGCGTAGAGCATCGCGCCGAGCGCGAAGACGTCCGAGGCGGCCGTCGGCTCCTGGCCTCGGGCGACCTCCGGGGCCAGGAAGGCCGGGGTGCCGGCGATGACGCCGGTACGGGTGAGCTGCACGTCGTCGACGGCGCGCGACACGCCGAAGTCGGTGATCTTGGCCCGGCCGTCCTCGGCGATCAGGACGTTGCCCGGCTTGATGTCCCGGTGCACGACGCCCGCGGTGTGCGCGGCGGCCAGCCCGTCGGCGACCTGACGGCCGATCGCGGCGGCCTCCCGCGGCGGGATCGGCCCCTTCTCGGCGAGCACCGCGGCCAGCGAGCGCGACGGCAGGTACTCCATGACCAGCCACGGACGGTCGTCGTGGACGACGACGTCGAACATGCTGATCACGTGCGCGTGCTGCAGGCGGGCGCCGATCCGGCCCTCGCGCAGGATCCGCTGGCGGGACTCCTCCAGCTGCTCGTCGGACGGCAGGGCCGCCGCGAGCAGTTCCTTGACGGCCACCGTGCGGTTCAGCAGCTCGTCCGTCCCCCGCCACACGGCACCCATCGCACCGGCACCGATCCGCTCGTCGAGCCGGTAGCGGTTCCCGATCCGGTGGGCGTCGGGGGTGGGCGAACTCATGAGGTCCAAGGGTAGGGAATCGAGGCCGGGCCGCCGTCGGCAGGGCAGGTGCTGCGAACGACCGGGAGAGGGACCACGGACCCTACGCGACCACCGGTCGCGCAGCCAGCGACCGTACGCCACACCACAGGACCACCGATCACCTCGGAAGGCCCAACTTGTTGGCACATGCCGGCCACGATCCGTAACCGCCGCGGGCGTCGCGGACCTTGGTCGCGATCTCGATCTGCTGCTCCTTCGTGGCTCCGTCGGCGGTGGGGGCGTACGTCGTGCCGCCGAAGTCGCTCCAGGTGCCCTTGTCGAACTGCAGACCACCGTGGTAGCCGTTCCCGGTCGAGATGGACCAGTCGCCGGAGGACTCGCACTGCGCCAGCTCGTCCCAGGTGCCCTCGGCCGCCTTCGCCGACGACGACGGCGCCGGCTCCTTCTTCGTCTCCGGCTTCGGGGCGGGGGCCGCGGGGGCCGGGGCGTCGGCGTCTCCCCCGCCGCTCCCGTTCCCGCGGTCCTCGTCTCCCCCGTCGCCCTTGTCGCCCTTGTCGCCGCGGCCCTCGTCGCCGCCGGACCGGTCGCCACCGGAGCCGCCGCTGCCGTCCTCGGCGGAGTCGTCGCCATCGGACGATCCACCGTTCCCGCCGGGAGGGGCTCCGTCGCCGCCGGAACCGCGGAAGTCGCGGTCCTCCGGCTCCGATCCCGAGGCCGGGCCGTCGCCGGCGCTGCCGCCGGAGGGGTGGCCGGAACCGCCGGAGCCCGACGGGGAGCCGCTGCCGGAGCCGTCGTCGCCCCCGCCCCCGTCGCCACCGGTGCCGCCGTCGCCGCCGGAGCCATGGCCGTCGCCGGACCCGC
>NZ_WWFY01000637.1:0-1532 GCF_009864975.1 Pseudonocardia sp. SID8383 | reverse complement strand
GTCGGCGTCGCCGCGCTGCTGGCCGCGGCCTGGCTGGTCGTGGGCACGGTCGCCGACGCCCGCCTGGTCCCCGGGGTGCCGGTGGCCGCCGCCGACGGCGTCGCCGAGGTCGCGCACCGTGCCCAGCAGGTCCCCGAGATGCTGCGGGAGCGCCGCGAGCTCACCGAGAGCCTGGCCCGCGACGGCTGGGACGACGCCCAGCCCGACGCGCTGCTGTCCGCGCTGCGCGGCAAGGACGTCGTGATCACCTTCGTGGAGAGCTACGGCCGCAATGCCCAGAACGCCCCCGCGATGGCGCCCCGGATCCGGCCGGTCCTCGCCGAGGCCGACGCCCGCCTCACCGCGGCCGGGTACGGCGCGCGCAGCGGCGTGCTCACCGCACCGATCAACGGCGGCGGCAGCTGGCTCGCCCACGCGACGCTGTTCTCCGGGCTCTCCATCGCCGACCAGGGCGCGCACGACCGGCTCACCGCGTCCGACCGGCTGACGCTGCCCCGCGCGTTCCGCGACGCCGGGTGGGAGACCACCGTGATCACCCCGGCGACGACGCGGGAGTGGCCCGAGGCAGCGTTCTTCGGCCACCAGCGGGTGTACGCCGGCGACGACCTCGGCTACGCCGGCCCGCCGTTCAGCTGGTCCCCGATGCCCGACCAGTACACCCTCGACGCGTTCTCCCGGCTCGAGCTCGACCGCCCCGACCGGGGCCCGGTGCTCGGCACCGTGGTGCTGACCTCCAGCCACGCGCCGTGGTCGCCGGTGCCGCCGCTGCTGGACCCGGCCGGGATCGGCGACGGCGCCGTCTACGGGCCGTACGCCGGCGGCCAGCAGTCCTACGACACGATCTTCTCCCTGGACCGGGAGACGCTGCGCGGGGACTACCTGACCTCGCTGGAGTACGCGCTGCGCAGCGCCACCGGCTGGGTCGCCGACCGCCCGGAGGGCGACCGGGACCTCGTCGTCCTGATGCTGGGCGACCACGAGCCCGGCGCGACGGTGTCCGGGCCCGGCGCGGGCTCCGACGTCCCCGTCTCGGTCATCACCCGCGACACCGACGTGCTGGACCGGATCGACGACTGGGGCTGGACGCCCGGGCTGCTCCCGCCGCCGGACGCGCCGCCGTGGCTGATGGCCGAGTTCCGGGACCGCTTCCTGGCCGCGTTCTCGTGACCGGTCAGGACGCGCGGTAGCGCAGCAGCACCAGGTCGCCCATCGGGCGTGCCTCCACCAGGGACATGCCGCGCTGCGGGCACTGCGGGAACCGGCCGTCCTGCACGAAGCGGGGGGCGCGGGCGTCGCCGACGAAGAACGGCGCGACGACCACGTGCAGCTCGTCGACCAGCCCGGCGGTGAGGAACGCGGTGTGCACGCCGCCCCCGCCCTCGACCAGCAGCCGTCGCACGCCGCGGGCGGCCAGGTCGTCGAGCACCGCGCACGGGTCCGGCGGGTCCCCCGCGGCGACGACCTCGGCGGCGTCGCCGAGCAGGTCCCGCAGTGCGGGGGCCGCGTGGCCCGCGGTGAACACCAGCGGCGCG
>NZ_WWFY01000636.1:0-1796 GCF_009864975.1 Pseudonocardia sp. SID8383 | reverse complement strand
GCCCTGGCTGGCGCGCACCGCCGAGCTGGGCCGCTACCTCGGCGTCCGCCACGACGGCCGGCTGGTCGCGATGGCGGGGGAGCGGATGCGGATCGGCGGTGAGGGCGCCGCCGGGGCGACCGAGATCAGCGCTGTCTGCACCGCCCCGGAGTTCCGGGGCCGGGGGCTGGCCCGCCGCCTGGTCGACGCGGTCGCCGCCGGGATCGTCGCCCGCGGCGAGCGCCCGGTGCTGCACGCGGCCGCGGACAACCGCGGCGCGATCCGGCTCTACGAGGCGATGGGGTTCACGCTGTCGCGCACGATGCGGTTCGACCTGCTCCGCGCGCCGCACCGCTGAGCGGCTCAGGCCGACAGGGCGGCGTCGACGGAGCCGGGGGAGAGCACCTCGTCGAGCACCAGGATCGCGCAGCCCATCACGCCCGACCGCCCGCTGAGCAGGCCCGGCTCGATGCGCAGGTTCTGGGTGGCCGCGGCCATCGAGCGCCGGTAGATCGCCTCCCGTACGCCCGCGACGAGTGGGTCGAACGCCCCGACCAGGTCTCCGCCGATCGCGACCAGCGCGGGGTTGGCCAGGTTCACCGCGGCGGCGAGGACCTCGCCGAGACGGCGCCCGGCGATGCGCACCAGCCGTACCGCGTCCGGGTCGCCCTGTTTGACCAGGGCGACGACGTCGGCGATCGCGGTGACCGGTTGCCCGCACTCGGCGAGGTCGCGCACCAGGGCGCGGCCCGAGGCCAGCACCTCCAGGCAGTCGATGTTGCCGCAGCCGCAGCCGATGCCCGGCCCGTCGTGCACCGGGGTGTGCCCGATCTCGCCGGCCGCGCCCCAGGCGCCGCGCTGCAGCACCCCGCCGCAGACGAGCCCGGCTCCGACCCCGGAGCCGATCTTGACCATCAGCAGGTCGTCGACGTCGGGGTGGGCGTCGTGCTCGGCCAGGGCCATGACGTTCACGTCGTTGTCGACCAGCACCGGGGCGGGGAAGCGGGCGGTGAGCAGCGGCGGCAGCGCGATCCGCTCCCAGCCGGGCAGCGCGGGGACACCCACCGACCAGCCGCGCGCGCCGTCGACGGTGCCGGGGATCGACAACCCGATGCCGCGGATCGTGGCGTCGTCGACCCCGGCGGTGAGCAGCAGCTTCTCCAGCCGGATGACCGCCTCGGAGAGCAGGTGCTCCGGCCCGGCGGAGGCGGGGATGTCCACGACCTCCTCGGCGAGCACGGCGCCGGACAGATCGCACACGGCGGCCTTGGACCGGCTGACGCCGACCGACAGCGCCAGCACGGTGCCGCCCGCGGCGTTGAACTCCAGGCGCGCGGCGGGCCGTCCGCCGGTCGCGGCGGCGCCGACCACCTCGGTGACCAGGCCGTCGGCGAGCAGCCGGTCGACGCGCGCGGCGACCGCGGTCCGGGACAGGCCGGTCTCGCGACCGATCTCGGTCCGGGTCCCGGCCACGCCGTCCCGGACCAGCCGGAAGATCTCGCCCGCCGTGGCGGGCGCGCTGGTCGGGGTGCGTCCTCGCATTCGTCCAGTGAACCACAGGGCTTCGACCTGGTGAAACGCTGATTGGGTCTCACTAACGTCTTGTGAGTACATAAGTCAGTCGGTAGAGTGCTTATCGAACGGTTCGCCACGCACCCCACCACCTGGAGATCGACGTACCGTGACCGCTTCCGTGCCGCTGCACCCCGTCGTCGACGCCGTCACCCGACGGGTGACCGCCCGCTCGGCCACCACCCGCGCCGCCTACCTCGAGCGCCTCCGCGCGGCCGCCGCCGCGGGGCCCGCCGCCGGCCCCG
>NZ_WWFY01000635.1:0-2141 GCF_009864975.1 Pseudonocardia sp. SID8383 | reverse complement strand
GCCGGGGTGGTGGCGGCGAGCCTGCACGGCACCCGCGACCCGCGCTCACCCGCCGCACGGTGGGCGGGCCCGGGCGGGCTGCGGCGGCTGCTCACCGCGATGCTCGACCCGGACGCTCCCGACGAGACGGCCGCCCGGTGAGCCGGCCCCGGGCCGCGCAGGTTCAGCGGGACCGGGCGAACTCCCAGGCGTCGCCGACGATCTCGGCGATCGCGGTCCGCGACGGCTTCCAACCCAGCTGCTGCGCGGCCTGCTCGCTCGAGGCCACCAGCACCGCGGGGTCACCGGCGCGGCGCGGCGCGACGACGGCCGGGATCGGGTGCCCGGTCACCGTGCGGCAGGCCTCGACCACCTCGAGCACGGAGAACCCGTGACCGCTGCCGAGGTTGTAGATGTCGTGCCGCCCCGCGACGGCGTGGGTCAGCGCGAGCAGGTGGGCCTCGGCGAGGTCGTCGACGTGGATGTAGTCGCGCACGCAGGAGCCGTCGGGGGTGGGCCAGTCGTCGCCGTAGACCGAGATCGACTCGCGGGTGCCCGCGGCGACCTGCAGGACCAGCGGGATCAGGTGGGTCTCGACCGCGTGCCGCTCCCCGAGCGGGGTGTCACCGGACAGGTGCGCCCCGGCCACGTTGAAGTACCGCAGGCTCGTCGCGGCCAGGCCGTGCGCCGTCGCGTAGGAGGTGATCATGTGGTCGATCGCGAGCTTGCTCGCCCCGTAGGGGTTGGTCGGCCGGGTCGGCGCGGTCTCCGGGATCGGGACCTGCTCCGGCTCGCCGTAGGTGGCGGCGGTGGAGGAGAACACCAGCCGCGGTACCGCGTGCTCCCGGACCGCCTCGAGCAGCCGGAACGAGGCCACGACATTGCCGTCCCAGTACTTCTCGGGTTTCTCGACGGACTCCCCGACCAGCGAGCGGGCGGCGTAGTGCAGCACGCCGTCGAACCCGCCGCGGCCCAGGACCTCCCCGGCGCGGGTACCGAGCTCACCCTCGACGAACTCCGCGCCCGCGGGCACGGCGTCGCGGTGGCCGGTGGACAGGTCGTCGAGCACGACGACCTCGTGGCCGGCGTCGAGCAGGTGTGCGGCGCACACGCTGCCCACGTAGCCCGCGCCGCCGGTGACGAGCAGCTTCACGTGTGCGGATCCTCCTCAGACGGCGCGGACGAGCACGGCGTGCGCGACCGGCGGAGCGACGGTCGACTTCTCGTCGTCCGAGCTCACCGGCACCGGGTCGCCGAAGCGGGAGATCGGGCCGACGTCGATCACGTTGCCGGGCACGATCCCCGCGAGCTTCAGCTCGCCCATCAGGTCGGAGTCCAGCTGCACGTGCTCGGCGATCCGCCTGATCTCGACGCGACCGCCACCGCGGCGGGCCAGCTCGTCGAGCCGCTGCAGGCCGACCTCGAGCGTGGGCGGCACCGACGACGACGTCGACGCGTCGTCCCCGCGCTCCAGCTCCTCCAGACCCGGGATCGGGTTGCCGTAGGGCGACACGGTCGGCTTGTCGAGCAGGCGGAGCAGCTTGCGCTCGACGTCCTCGCTCATCACGTGCTCCCAGCGGCACGCCTCGGCGTGGACGAGCTCCCACTCGAGCCCGATCACGTCGATCAGCAGCCGCTCGGCGAGGCGGTGCTTGCGCATGACGGCGACGGCGCGGCCGCGGCCCTCGTCGGTCAGCTCGAGGTGGCGGTCCCCGGCCACGACGACGAGTCCGTCGCGTTCCATACGGGCCACCGTCTGGCTGACGGTCGGCCCGCTCTGTCCGAGGCGTTCGGCGATCCGCGCGCGCAGCGGGACGACGCCTTCCTCCTCGAGTTCGTAGATGGTGCGGAGGTACATCTCCGTGGTGTCGATGAGGTCGTTCACGTGGGGCCCCTTCGTTCGACGTCCAGTCTACCCAGCGCGGCTCCCGCGCACGGCGAGCCCGTCCGGGGCAGGATGGGCGCCGTGTCCGGATCCATGATCCCCCCTTCGGAACTCGCCGGCCTGCTGGGGCCCGCCCCGGCCGCCGGCACCGTGCGGCCCGTGGTGCTCGATGTCCGGTGGCGTCTGGCCGGCCCGCCCGGCCGCGCGGACCACGGGGCCCACCGGGTCCCCGGTGCGGTGTTCGTCGACCTCGACACCGAGCTGTCCGCGGGCCCCG
>NZ_WWFY01000634.1:0-2491 GCF_009864975.1 Pseudonocardia sp. SID8383 | reverse complement strand
CCCGGGGCGACGGTCCGCCGGTCGTGCTGGTCGGCCACTCGCTCGGCGGCCTCGTGGCCACCGCGGCCGCCGACCGGATCGCCGACCGGGTCCGGGCGCTGGTCCTGGTCGCGGCGCTCGTCCCCGAGCCGGGTCGTCCCTACCGGGACCGGATGCGTGCCGAGCGCGACCTGATGGTCGCCGGCTACGACGCCGAGGTCCGTCGCGGCCCGGGGGTCAGCACGTACTGGCCGGACGCACGGGCGGTCGCCGACGGGCTCTACCGGGGCGTCGCCGACGAGCTCGACGCGGCGGGACGCGACGGGCGGGCCGTGGTCGCGGACGCGGCGGCGGAGCTGCGCCCGCAGGACTGGTCGCTGCTCGCCGAGCCGTGCCCGGTGTCGTCGTGGCCCGCGGTGCCGACGGTGTCTGTGGTGTGCGCGGAGGACCGGGTCGTCAGCCCCGTCGCGGGACGGCGGGAGGCGGACCGGGTCGGGGCGCGGCTCGTGGAGCTCGCGGGCGGGCACTTCCCGATGCTCACCCGGCCGGAGGAGACGGCGGAGCTGCTGGCCGGGCTCGCCGCGCCGGCCTGACGACGGGCCCCGCCGGCCGACGCGCACCGGGGCGGGGTCACCGGAGCGCCGGGGGCCGGGACGACGACGGCCGGTGACGGGAGACCCGTCACCGGCCGTCGGGCATCCGGACCGGGTCCGGAGGCCGTGTCGTCGTCGCGGCGTACCGCGAGGAGGGCCGTCGTCAGCCCGCCATGATCGTCGAGAAGTAGTACACGCCCGCGAGGATGCCGACGAAGCTGACGGTCATGCCGATCTGGGCGAGCTTGGCCATGCCCGGCTTGCGGTAGGCGAGGAAGCCGGCGACCAGGCCCGCGGCACCCAGGATCCAGGCGGCGATCGGGACGAGGAACGCGGCGATCGCGATGATGCCCAGCGCCAGCGACGCGTAGGCCAGGGTCGGCTTGTCGGTCGTCTGCATGTTGCTCATCGGGTTGGAGCCCTCCGTTGTGCGCCGGGGTGCCGGCGGTCGTTCTGTCGGGGAAGGGAACCGCGGGGTGGGGCAACCGGGGGAACGCCCCGCCGCGGTCACGCAGAGTCAGCATCGAGTCCCTGCAGGGTGTTCAACGAGTGACGACGCCCGGTGTTGCTCCGCCGGTCCGGTGATCGTGGGAGCACCGTCGTCCTCGCCCCCGGTCGTGCGGCCCCGTACCGCGGGCCGGGCCGGCGACCGAACGGCACAGGGGCGGCCGGCCGGGGAGCGTCGCCCGGGGGTGGGGAGGGAACGGGCCAAAAGCGGACAGGGCCCGAGTCGGCGAGGGGATGACGCCGACCGGCCGGGGCGCACGCGTCGCGCGGGGGCGCGTGTCACCGGGCGGGGCGTGTCACGCCGGACACACGGACGTGCCAGGATGGACGGCGTGTCTCGCCCAGATCCTCGTCAGGCGGCCCAGCGTGCGGCGATGTCCTCGGCCATGGCCGGGGCGGTCGACCTCTCCGGGCTGAAGGCCCGTGCCGATGCGGCGAATCGTCCCGCCCCGTCCGGCGGTGCCGCGGGTGGTCCACCCGCGACCGGCGGGGGCGAGGGCTCCTGGGTCGTCGACGCGACCGAGCAGGGCTTCCAGAACGAGGTCCTCGAGCCGTCGCTGCAGGTCCCGGTCGTCGTCGAGCTGTGGGCCAGCCGCTACCCGCGCGAGGAGCAGCTGTCGGCCGAGCTGGAGCGGCTCGCCTCGACCGGCGGCGGCGCCTGGCGCCTGGCCCGGGTCGACATCGACACCCAGCCCCGGGTCGCCCAGGCCTTCGGCGTGCAGCAGGTCCCGATGCTGGTCGTGCTCGTCGGCGGTCAGCCGGTCGACGCGGTCAACGGTGCGATCCCCGAGGACCGGGTGGCCGAATGGGTGACGTCCCTGCTCGACGCGCTGCGCGACCGGATGCCGGCCATCGCCGAGGGTGAGCGCCGGGCGGCCGCAGCCGGTTCGGACGAGCCCGTCGAGGAGCCCGAGGACCCGCGCTTCACCGCAGCCGAGGACGCCCTGGAACAGGGTGACTACGCCGCCGCCGAGGCCGCCTACACCGGGATCCTCGACTCCGAGCCCGCCAACGAGCAGGCGAAGGCGGCGCTGGCGCAGGTCCGCTTCCTCGCCCGTGCCGAGCAGGCCGACCCGTCGTCGATCGAGCGGGCCGACGCCGCGCCCGACGACGTCGACGCCCAGCTCGCCGCGGCCGACGCCGAGCTGGCCGCCGACCGGGTCGAGGCCGCCTTCACCCGGCTGGTCGGCACCGTCGCCCGGACCGGGGGCGAGGACCGTGACCGGGCCCGCGGGCACCTCGTCGGGCTCTTCGAGCTCTTCCCGGCCGACGACCCGCGGGTCGCCACGGCCCGGCGCGCGCTCGCCCGCGCCCTGTTCTGAGCCGGGTTCCTCCCCGATGACCCACCGGCCGCCGGTGGTCCGCCCGCGGACCCCGTGGCCGCCGGATCCGGCGCCCACGAGGACCGGGGC
>NZ_WWFY01000065.1:0-415 GCF_009864975.1 Pseudonocardia sp. SID8383 | reverse complement strand
CCCGCGCCCGTCCGCGGGCCGCCCCGGCCGATCAGGTCGAGCGCATGGGCACGCACGTCGGCCAGGGACTTCGCGCAGCCCGGCGATCCGGCGCAGGCGCTCACCCGCAGCGCGGGGTGCCCGGGGTCGACGACGAGTCCCGCCCCGGCCAGCCGGTCGGCGGCACCGGCTGCCGGGGTGGGCAGCACGAGGGTGCGCCACGGGGTGACCAGCAGCCCCGGGGCCTCACCGGCCAGCACGTCGAGCTGCGCGGCCGAGAGCTGCCCGAGCAGGGGCGCGACGCCCAGTGCTCCGCCGTCGGACACGCCGACGAGCACGTTCCCGCCCCCCGCGCGGCGGGAACGTGCTGATCGACCACCGGTGTCGCCCGCGGACCGGGCTCCGGGTCCCGGCGCGGGCGTCGTCCTGCGGCCGG